>JANTFU010000095.1 GCA_024763295.1 Anaerolineales bacterium | reverse complement strand
AGGTTGATAATGTTGCTGGCGACGCCAGTTTGCGCGTGCTTGATGGTGCGCTTTCCATGCAACAGGTCGGCGGCGACCTCGCGCTGCGTAATCTTGCCGAAGTCGTGCTAGAGAGCGTTGGTGGCGATCTCGTTTTGCGCCACGCCAGCGGCGCCTTCCAACTCAAAACGCTTGGTGGCGATGCCAGTTTGCGCGATGTGCATGGCGCGGTCACGCTCAATCAGGTTGGCGGCGACCTGCATATCCGCGATCTCAAAGACGCCTTTCAAGCCGCAGTGGGCGGTGACGTGATCGCCAACATCCAGCCTCAGGGCGATGCCGCCTACAAGCTGCAAGCCGCTGGCGATGTTTTACTGCGTCTGCCTGCGGATGTGGATGCGACCCTTTCGCTTTCTGCTGCGGGTGATCTGGATGTAAATCTCCCCGGTGTGGATGCGGACGAAGGAAACGCAAGCGCCCTTGTCCTCGGCTCGGGTGCGGCGGCTATGAGCATCTCGGCAGGTGGAGACTTGCTCGTCACCTCCCGCACCGACGAATGGGCAGAACGCGCTGATTTTGACATTAGTCTGCCCTTTATCGGTGCCGACTTCCCCGGTTTGCCCGATGATTTTGCCGAAACGATCAGTCAAAAAGCCGAAGAAGCCGCCCGTAAAGCGGAAAAAGCCGCGCGTAAAGTTGAAGAGAAAATACGACGCTCTGAGCATAAATACCGCAATGCTGAACGGCAGGCTGTGCGTGCTGCCCGCCATGCCGAACGCCAAATCCGCTTTGGTCGAGTGCCAACACCGCCCAAACCACCCAAAGCGCCTCGTCGCCCTGAACCGCCCTCCGAGCCAGTCAGCGATGCGGAGCGTCTGTTGATTCTTAAGATGCTCGAAGAGAAAAAGATTACGGCTGCCGAAGCGGAAAAATTGCTCGCTGCAATGGAGGCATGATGTCGGAAGAGAAAAAGCACATTCTCAAGATGGTTGAAGATGGCAAAATTTCAGCCGAAGAAGCCTTGGAATTGATGCGCGCAGTTGACGAGGATATGGCTACGGGCGAGGCAGAAAGCGTTGAAACGGAAGCAGACCCAATGTCCACGTTTGAGCCGGATGAAAATCTGGATGAAATTGCCGAGCGCGTTAAGCGTTATGGCAATATCCCATTATGGGGCGGCGTTATCTTGGTCACGTTGAGCGGCTTATGGATGTTTAGCGCGCTGCAAGGCGCAGGATTCGGCTTTTGGTTCTATTGTTCGTGGCTTCCATTTTTGTTGGGCGTGATGGCGGTGGCGGCTGCGGCAGGGAGCCATAAATCTCGCTGGGTTTTTATTGATGTGCGCCAAGCGCCGGGCGAAATTCCACAGCGTATCACCTTTGGTTTGCCGCTGCCACTCCGTTTTGTTGCCTGGTTGATGCGTACCTTTGGCAACTGGATTCCCGATATAGATGTGAATGCTACCGCCGTAGCGGAGATGATCGAAAATCTGGCAGATGCCCCTGATGATGTGCCAGCGTTGATTGTGGATGTGCACGACGATGATGATGGCGAGCATGTGCAGATTTTTATTGGCTAAAAAGTTGGGACGGGGTCACTCTCCGCGCTCCCTGCGCCGTCCTCGACGCAGGAATTACAGCCAGATACGCCGCCGAGGACGGCGGCTAGAGCACTTTTAGTAGGATAGATATTAAGAAAAGACGGATTTCCCCCATCTTTGTTAGAAAAAAGGAGACGAGCAAATGATGGCAACAACTGAAGAACGTATGAAAATTTTGAAGATGATCGAAGAGGAGAAAATTACCGCGGAAGAAGGCGCGAAGCTGCTTTCGCTTTTGGGCGGTAGGGCGCAAAAGCGCGCCCCGCGTGGACGCGCCGGTTCTGCTCGGACGTTGCGCGTGCGCGTGACGGATGTGCGCAGTGGGCGCTCGAAGGCGTCTGTGCAAATTCCGCTGAGCTTGGTGGATGCGGGGCTGAAGATCGGCGCACATTTTGCACCTGAGATTGAAGGTGTGGAGTTCGATCAGGTGATTGAAGCGTTTAACGCCGGGTTGACAGGCAAAATTATTGACGTGATCGATGATGAAGATGGCGAGCATGTTGAGATTTTTATTGAATAATCCTCCCTTTGTGTCTTGAGAGTAAAATAAAAAGAGCGCGGCAATTGCCACGCTCTTTGACATTGGGGAAGTTATGGTAGTTCACAGGAGACAGTCGTTTCGCCAAAGCAGGCGTCAGTTCCACTGCCGCCGATGATTACATCTGTGCCTGCTCCACCGTCCAGACCATCCAGAAAAGCCTGCGGAAACCAGCGACACAGGATGATAATCCATGAATTGCATTGGTTGTCATCCCCGCCACCGCCAACGATGCAATCGTTTCCCTGACCGCCATTGACAATGTCTGTACCCGCAGTCCCGAGGATTAAGTCGTTGCCATTGGTTGGAGAATCTCCGTTGGCAAGAATGACCACGTTGGTCAGATTCAATCCGTTGCACTGCGGTGGTTTGAGTTCGTTGGCTTGCGTCTGATGCTTGGTATCGCTGGCAAAAGATGCAGGCACGATGTTTGCGGTTGCTGAGCCCATCACGATGCCCAAAATAATCATGAAGTTAAGCAGGAGAATAACCAGCAGCTGCCAGCGGATATTGCGGAGCCTACGCAGCATCGGTTACCTCCACTTCGGCATTGACGATAGCACCGCATTCATCGGGATATTTTTCTGAAAGCAGATCAAGGAAGACCTCGACGATGTGCGGGTCGAACTGGACCCCGGCTTGCTCTCGGAAGAACTGACAGATTTCCTCGAGAGACCAAGCCTCCCGATATGGACGCGGGTGCTTCAGCGCGTACCACACATCTGTAACCGCGACGATTCGTGCTCCTAGGGGGATTTCCTCACCCATCATCCCAGCAGGATATCCGCTGCCATCCCAGCGTTCGTGGTGATAGTAGACAATGTCCACGACCGATGTTTGTAGATTGGCTTGTAATAAATTTTCCTTGGCTTGCTCCGGGTGGCTACGCATAACCTCCCATTCTTTTTTCGTTAACTTGTTCTTCTTGTAGTAGATCGTATCCGGGACATGCATCAGACCAATGTCGTGGAGATACGCGCCCAGCCGGACTTCCTCGAGGGCACGTCCGCGCAATCCAAGCGCTCGAGCCAATTCTTCAGTAATCTCTGCCACTTCCTGTGAATGCCCTTCTTCATAGAAACGCATATCCACAGCTTGTGCCCATCCTTCCAGTGCGCGGGTATAGGAACTGGGCTGTCCCATAGAATGTTGCTGCCACGGTAGGCGGAATGACCAGTGCTGATTTTCCGCTGGTAAGACTTCTGCGCGGTGGGCATTTTCTTCCATTTGGTAATGGTAAAGCTGCTCGGCAGTCTGCACAAAGAAATGATGCATATTCCCATCTGGCAGATGCAGTATGGCGCGTTGATCCTGCTCAGCTAAGTTGGCAAGGTCATCAATACTGGCGATCTCCACACGGGATGGCGAATCTAGCAGCTGAATATTGCGTGCTTCAATCAGCATTTTCCCGTACCATACGCGGACTCGCTCTAATTCGCTGTGCTGCGTAGACGTATACAAGCCGGTCAGCAGAATGATCAGCCAGAGCGTTGCAGGGATACCAACCAGCAGTGCAATCCAGCGCGCCAGGTAGACGGGGAGTTGTATGCCCAGCAGGTGGAGCACGTTTTGTTCCATGCTCACGCGCGTTAAGGAGCCTTTTTGAATGGGGTTTAGCACATCCTGATCGGGGTTGGGCGCTTTGCGCAGCACCACTTCGAGATTGGTTACGTCAAAATAAATCTGTGGCGTGAAAGTGGTATCCAGCGGTAGCTCGCTGACCATACCTGTGGTGCGAATGTCAGCTTGAATGGTGAGGGTGTATCGCCCACGCTCCACACCGGTTTCCTTCTCAAGAGTGTCGATAAAGCGTTGGATGTTGTCGAGTGCTAGATCAGCGGAGACCGTGAACACATTCCCGTTAAAGGACGTTTCGGGGGTGAGTTCTAATGTTCGTTTCCACCCCGAATCGTCACTGACCCGTGCGATTAACCGGTACGTCCCGGAGACGGTATTGGGATGGGTTGTAATGAACAGATAGTCCATCCCGATGTTGAAGGATCCGTTCAGTCGGCGGAAAATCGGCTCCCCCGGCTCAATCTGAGTCGAATCATAGACACCGCTAGGTACTTTGGCCGTATAGCGAAAAACAGCCTGCTGTTCGTAAGCCAAAGGTGTATGAATTTCGTTAAAGAGTGGCTGACGGAAAGCGGCAATGCCCAAGACCAGCATGCCTAAGGTGAGCACTGCCAGAATGAATAGGATTTCTGCAGAATGTTGTTGCGTACCAGACATAGGGTTACTTCTGCCTCGTGCTTTTCGGCGACCGCGGGTCTTTTCTGGCGGTACGACCACTGAAAAAATGATAGCAGTAAAGAATAATGTAAGAATAGCAAATCCCCACGGTGAGCGCAAGCTTTCCAGCGGTTTGCCAACTTTCGGGACGTGCAACCAGAGCTTGCCGATCACGTCCGCGGTGGATGGGTGATACTGATCCTGCCATGAGTTGTGGTCACCTTGCATCACAAAGCGACCTTCCTCATCCACATCTACGATGCGATGGAAGACATAGCCGATCTCTGGATGTTCGTACGTCACCGCGTCACCAACTCGGTAAGCGGCTTGCTCCCGCACAATGACGAGATCGCCGAGCAGGTAGTTCGGGGTCATGCTATCACCAGCAACGATCACATAGGTGGTACTGCCGCCAAATTGTTGTGGGGCAAACAGAACCCACAATGAGACCATCAGCACCAAAATACCTGCTGATAAAAAAGTATGCCGCCAGTGGCTAGACTTTGCCATGGTTCAAAAAAAGGGCACGGGCATCTGTGCCCGTACCCTCTTTCCTTTGGGGATGTCTAATCTTTTTACTGGGCTGCGATAACGCGCAAGTTATCAATGTAGAGAACGGTTAGCGTGTTTGTTGAGAAATTGCAGCTCAGGGTAGTGGTACCCAAGCCAGTGCATGCATCTGATGCTGTGGAAGTACCAGCAGCGGTGTTTTCAGCAGCTACATAAACAGTGCCGCTAGCGGGGACTGCCACATCCGTATTGAAGGTCACACTGTCGATCTTGGATGGATCGGAGTTGTTCAATGTGTAGTGGATATTGCTGATGGTGTAGCCGCTCACAGTACCTGTGCCGTCACCAGCTTTGCTGGTCGGAACGGTGTTGGCAGCAGCGAAACCATAGGCAATGGCAGAAAGAATGAGAGCGATGAGAAGTGCAGTGGTGGTGCGGTAGTTCAGGAAACGACGAAAAAACATAAGAAGGACCTCCGAATAAAGAGTATTGAGTTTGCAAAGTAACTGCGAAAAAATGCCTGATATGAAAAAAACACAGGGTCGCCTGTGGATACGATGATTGTCACTTTGCTTTTTTTCGCCAAGAGTCTACCCTATGTTTTATAGGTTTTCATAACTTTTTCATAACAATCGCTATACATTTTTGTTAGGTTGTTTTTCTTTGTATCTTCTCAAAAAATTAGCTCCAGTTATGAGCGTGCGTCGCACCTTTGGTGTTGAGAGAATGTTGCTACCGAGCAAAATATCGTTGTTGAGCATTTTTTATGTCGAAGTAGGTGCGACGCCCCCCCGTACATCCCGAAAAATGAGATGTACATTTTTTTTCTACATAATTTGTACATATTTGCTAAATAAGTTCTACATAAGGTTTTTGTATCATAGGTGCAGATTAACCGAATTAAGAATTTCAAACAAGGAGAAAAATAATGAAAAAGAAACTTACTGTAATCTTTAGTGCGTTGATGGTTGTTGCCGTGGCGTTTGGTGCGTTTGGCACGAGTGTCGCCTCCGCTTATGGCGGGGGACCGGGAGACCGCAATACGCGCTTGAGCGATGAAGCCATCGCCGCTGTTGCCGATCTGCTCGGCATGACTGCTGATGAGCTGACCACAGCGATCAAAGAAGACGGCAAGACCATTCAGGAACTTGCCGACGAAGCCGGCGTGGACATGCAAGATGTCAAAGATGTCTTGGCTGAATTCAAAGGTGAGCGTACCCGTAATCTGAAAATGGATGATGAATCCATTGCGGTTGTCGCCGATTTGCTGGGGATGAGTGCCGATGAACTGACCACCGCCGTTCAGGACGATGGTAAAACCATTCAGGAGCTTGCTGACGAAGCCGGTGTCGATATGCAGGATATCAAAGACGCCCTCAGCGCATTGCGCAGCGAAAATACGCGTGATCGCATTGAAACTGCACTCGATCAAGGTGATTTGACGCAGGACGAAGCCAATTGGCTGCTCGAAGGGCTAGATAACGGCTATCTCGCAAAGCTGGGCAAGTGGTTTATGAAACGTGGCGGCAAACGTTAAAAATCTGTCCACAATATTATGTAGGGGCGGGGTCACCCCGTCCCTACTAAATCAAAATCTATTGGTAAAAAAAGCGGAGCGCATCTTGCGCTCCGCTTGACTTTTAAGAAGCGCTAGCCGCCCTCGACAGCGTAGACGGAAATTAATCTACGGTCAAGGTCTTCGATAAATTGCGCGGAAAATCGGGGTCGTAGCCGCGCGCCACGCTCATGTGATACGAGAGCAGTTGCAACGGCAGTACCGCCAGTAACGCGCTAATCTCTTCGGGAGCATCGGGAATCACGATCAACTCGCTGGCGTTGGCGCGCAGACGCTCGTCGTCGGGACCAATCACGATGGCGCGTGCGCCGCGCGCGGTCACTTCGTTGATGCCGCTGATGATGAGCGGGATGTCGTTCGGTCCCGCTACGAAGATGATTGGGTAATTCTCCGTCACGGCGGATAGCGGACCATGCTTGAATTCGGTGGATAGCATCCCCTCGCAATGTGCATAAGTGATTTCTTTCAGTTTGAGTGCCCCCTCCAGCGCAATGGGAAGCGTCGCTCCGTATCCGAGCGTATACATATCTTGAACATTGTCCAGCGTGGAGGCTAGGTCGGCGACTTGATCAGCCACCATCTCGAGGGTTTTTTCCATTAACTGTGGCACGATCTTGAGTTCGTCGGTGTCTTTGCTCGCCAGCCTATAAGCCAGATAGAGAAAATTGTAGACCTGATTGGTGAAGGTTTTCGTCGCCGGGACGCTGATCTCGTAGCCACAGCCGAGCGGCAGGCAGCTATTTGTAAACTGCGTCAGCGTCGAGCCGATTACGTTGGCGATGCCGTAAGGCGTCATTCCTTTTTCTTCGGCGGCTTCGAGGGCATTCAGCACGTCTTTGGTCTCGCCGGACTGACTGACGAAGATGCCGACGTCTTCGTGATTGACGGTTGGGGCGTATTGGGGCATGAACTGCGGTGCAAGGACGGGAATCGCGGTGCGCCCAGCCAATTGCGCGAATGAAACGGAACCAGCCAAACTGGCGTGATAACTCGTTCCGCAAGCGACCAAGTAGAGGTTGCGGGCGTTGCGCATCTTTTCGATAATCTCGTCAATTTCGGCAGAATCGTCCAAAAGATGGTGCAATTCGCGTGCGACTTGCGGCTGCTCGTGAATTTCTTTGAGCATGAAGTGGGGATAGCCGCCTTTTTGGACGGCGTCCATGCTTTCGGTGATGGTCTCCGGCTCGCGCTCGATGAGCGTGCCGTCGAGGACGGAGCGCAGTTCGACGTGGTCGTGGCTCAGGACGATGATTTCGCCGTCGAGCGGGCGGATGATTTTGCGGGTGAGCGGCAGGAGCGAGGGCAGGTCGGAGGAGATGCAGGTGAAGCCGCCGCCGATGCCGACCACGAGACCAGAACCTTTTTTGAGGGCGTAGAGTTTGTCGTCTTCGGCTTTAGCGAGCACGAAAGCGTAGTCGCCTTTTAGGTCGCCGTAGGCGAGGCGCATGGCGTCGATCATTTCGTAGCCTTTTTTGACGTAGCGCTCGACGGCGTGGACACAGCTTTCGCCATCATTCTCCGAGCGGACGGTTAGCCCCTCAGCGATGAATTGCTGGCGCAGTTCGACGTTGTTGACCACGTTGCCGTTATGCGCGCCGACCATCTCGCCATCCGAGTCGAGATGCGGCTGGGCGTTGA
>JANTFU010000094.1 GCA_024763295.1 Anaerolineales bacterium | reverse complement strand
ATGGGGGCACTTTCCTCGTCTTTTCCGATTATATGCGCGGCGCGCTGCGCGTAGCTGCACTCTCGCATTATCCCTCGATTTGGGTCTTTACGCATGATAGCATCGGCGTTGGCGAAGATGGTCCCACACATCAGCCAGTGGAGCATGTCGCTGCGTTGCGTGCGATCCCCGACATGACGGTTATCCGTCCCGCCGACGCGAACGAAACCGCGCAGGCATGGAAAGTCGCCATCGAGAACAAACACGGCACAACCGCGCTGATTCTCACGCGCCAAGCCCTCCCGACGATGGATGTTGTGCCGCAAGTAGAAAAAGGCGCATACGTTGTCAAGGATTTTGGAAATGAAATTGATGTCATCTTGATGGCATCGGGTTCGGAAGTCAGTTTGATGCTCAACGCGGCTGAAAGCCTGAAAGCTGATGGCTACTCGGCGCGTGTGGTCTCTGTCCCGTCGCTCGAAATTTTCGAGAAACAAGACCAAGCCTACCGCGAGTCCGTGCTCCCGCCGCAGATTGTGAAACGGTTCGCTGCTGAAGCAGGCATTGCACAAGGTTGGTGGAAATATGTCGGGGCGCAGGGCGGCGTTTTATCCATTGAAAAATATGGCGCATCTGCCCCCGCTAAAAAAGTCTTTGAAGAATACGGTTTCACGGTGGAGAATGTGGTAGCGCGAGTAAAGGATTTGTTGAAATGAAAGTAGCGATTGCTTGTGATCACGGCGGTTTTCCGCTCAAAGAAACGGTGATTGAAGTTGTGCGTGCGGCAGGACATGAGCCGCTTGACCTTGGTACGCACAGCGCCGAGAGTGTCGATTATCCCGACTTTGCCGAGAAGCTCGGACGCGCCATCCAGAACGGTGACGCTGAACGCGGCGTTTTGATGTGTGGTTCCGGCGTGGGCGCGAATATCGCCGCGAACAAGATGAACGGCGTGTATGCTGCCATCTGTCACGACACCTATTCCGCGCATCAGGGCGTCGAACATGATGATATGAATGTGCTTTGCATGGGTGCACGCATTATTGGACCCGAACCGGCGAAAGAGATTGTGACCGCATTTTTGGGCGCGCGTTTTGTCGGCAATGATTCTGGCGAGGAAAGACATGCAAGGCGCGTTTCCAAAGTTAGAAAGTTGGAAGAAGAAAGCGTTTAAACGTTCGAACGTTAAAACGTTCAAACGGAGGATTTATGGCGACGATTCGGCGCTTTGAAGAAATTGAAGCATGGAAAACTGCGCGTGAATTGACAACACTGGTTTATCGTTTGTCGGGTGTTGGGCAGTTTGAACGTGATTTCGGGCTTAAGAATCAAATGCAACGCGCCGCCGTCTTCGTGATGAGTAATATTGCCGAAGGTTTTGAAAGCGCAACCCAGCCACAATTTATCAAATATCTGAGCTATGCCAAAGCCTCTGCTGGAGAAGTTCGTTCACAACTTTATGTTGCTCGCGATTTGCACTACATTGCGCAAGCAGATTTTGGAATCGCGTTTGACCTTGCAGAGAAAGCCTCCGCGCAACTTGCTCGCTTCATCACTTATCTTGAACGAAATAAGCGTTCTCGCCAAGTGCGCGAAGAAGCGGCGATTTATGAGGTCTAACATTCCAACGTTCTAACGTTCAAACGTTAGAACGTTTTATTTGAAACGGAAAATAAAATGAAACCTATTGAAAAACTAACATCCCTCGGTCAATCCATCTGGTACGACAACATCCAGCGCAAACTGCTCGAAAACGGCGCACTTGCCGCCATGATCGCGCGCGGCGAAATTCGCGGCGTGACATCCAATCCGAGCATCTTCCAAAAAGCCATCGCCAAATCGAACGATTACGACGATGCCCTCGTTCCCCTCGCCTGGGCTGGGGCGGATGCCGAAACCATCTTCTGGACTCTCGCCGTTGAAGATATTCAAGCTGCCTGTGATCTTTTTGCCCCGCTTTATGCAGAGAGCGAAAAACAGGACGGCTACGTCTCCATCGAAGTCAGTCCCTATCTGGCAAACGACACCGCCGGCACGGTCAAACAGGCGCAAGAGCTTTGGGAGCGCGTCAACCGTCCGAACCTGATGATCAAAATTCCCGCCACCAAAGCAGGTTTGCCCGCCATTCGCCAGACCATTGCGGCGGGCATCAATGTCAATGTCACGCTCATCTTCTCCGTTGAGCGCTACCGCGAAGTGATGGATGCCTACATCGCCGGGCTTGAAGACCGCGTCCTCGCCGAGCAAAGCGAAGACAGCATCGAGAGCATTCACTCGGTCGCCTCCTTCTTCGTCTCCCGCATCGACTCGCTCATCGACAAGCAACTTCCCGAAAATTCCCCCTTGCGCGGCAAGATCGCCATTGCCAGCGCTAAAACCGCCTACAAAGCCTTTCAAGAAGTCTTCAGCAGCGTCCGTTTTGGCAAACTCCAGCTTGCGCGCGCCAATTATCAACGTCCGCTTTGGGCATCCACCAGCACCAAGAACCCCGCCTATCCCGACACGCTCTACGTCGATTCGCTCATCGGAGCGGCTACCGTCAACACCGTCCCGCCCGCCACGCTCGCCGCGTTTATCGATCACGGCACGGCTGGCGAAACCCTCTCAGCCGACCTCGAAGCCGCGCACAGAGTAATCGCCGATCTCGAAGCCGCCGGTGTTTCGCTCGCCGCTGCCACCCAAAAACTGGAAGATGACGGCGTGAGAGCCTTTGCGGATGCTTTTACGGATTTATTAAACGTTGTGGATGAACGGCGTGCCGCCGCCGTATCGCAGCTTGGACCTTTGCAGGATTCCGTCAAAGAGACGCTTGCCCAACTCGAAGCCGATTCCGTTTCAGCCCGCATGGACGCCCACGACCCCACCCTGTGGACGGATGACCCCGCCGGTCAAGCCGAAGTCAAAATCCGTCTCGGCTGGCTAACTCTGCCCGAAACCTCGCGCCAACTGGCGAAAGAAGCGACCGCTTTTGCGCAAGAAGTAAAGGAAGCGGGCATTACCAAAACCCTCCTGCTTGGCATGGGCGGCTCATCCCTCGCCCCCGAAGTGATGGCGAGAACCTTCAACATTCAACCTTCAACCTTCTCCATTCTCGACTCAACCGACCCCGCCCAAGTCGCTGCCGCGCGTGAACTCTTCCCGCCTGCCGAAACGCTCTACATTGTCTCCAGCAAATCGGGTGGCACAGCAGAGACCATGTCTGCCTTCCACTACTTCTGGCAAGAAAGCGGCGCAGACGGCTCGCACTTCGTTGCCATTACCGATGCAGGTTCAAACCTTGAAAAAATGGCAACCGAACGGAACTTTCGCAAAATTTTCCAAGCCGATTCAACCGTCGGCGGGCGCTACTCGGCGCTAACCGCTTTCGGTCTCGTCCCTGCCGCGCTGATGGGCATTGACCTGAACCAAGCCCTCGACCGTGCTGGACGCTCGAAGGGCGCT
Organism: Anaerolineales bacterium; assembly: GCA_024763295.1. Classification (GTDB taxonomy): domain Bacteria; phylum Chloroflexota; class Anaerolineae; order Anaerolineales; family Villigracilaceae; genus Desulfolinea. The sequence continues at coordinate 4,679 of JANTFU010000094.1, read as the reverse complement.
GCCCTGAGTGAGTCGAAGGGCGGCATGGCACTCGGCGCAGTGATGGGCGCAGCAGCCCTCGCCAGCCGTGATAAAGTCACCATCCTGACCGACGAGGCTTTCTCCACCTTTGGCGCTTGGGCGGAGCAGCTCATTGCCGAATCAACGGGAAAGGAAGGCAAGGGCATTCTGCCCATCGAAGGCGAGCCTGAAATGCCCGCCGAAAAATATCACGCTGATCGTCTTTTCGTTTATCTGCGTCAGGATGGCGCACAGGATGATTTTGTCGCAGCGCTCAAGGCAGCAAATCAACCCGTTCTGGAAATCCCAGTTCCTGATTCCTATTCCCTGTTCACTGAATTCTTCCGCTGGGAATACGCCACGGCGGTTGCTTGTCATCTGCTCGGTGTCAATGCCTTTGATCAGCCGAATGTGGAATCGGCGAAGATTATGGCACGGGCGCAAATTTTTGCGTATAGCCAGAGTGGCGCGCTGGATGAAGGCACGCCCATCCTTGAAACGGAAGATGCCAAGTTTTACGCCAATGTTGAGATAACGGAAACAAGCCTAAAATCCGCGTTCGAGTCCTTTTTGGCGCAGGCGGGGAGCGGCGACTATATCTCCATCCACGCCTACCTGCCGCGCAACGCCGAGATGCAGAAATCCCTCGACGCCCTGCGCCAATCCATCCAAAAGAAAACGGGCTTGGCGACCACGCTTGGCTTCGGTCCGCGCTTCCTGCACTCAACCGGTCAGTTGCACAAAGGCGGGGCGAATAACGGACTTTTCATTCAGATTACGGCGGATGCTGAAAAAGATATTGAGATCCCCACACAGGGGATGAGCTTTGGCACGTTGGAACGCGCCCAGGTGTTGGGCGATTATGCCGCCTTAGATGCTGCTGGACGGCGCGTGATGCGGATGCATGTTGCTTCACCTGTGCAAATTGAACATCTCTAGCGCGTTTTGATTTTCGATTAAAGCCAGTAACTTCGGTTGCTGGCTTTTTCTTTTCCGCAAAAAAGGGGGCTTTTCAGGTTGAAATTTCGGTAGGTAAATTTTAAGGTAGGAATATTCCTTTTTGCCCTTGTGGGAGTTTTGCTCGTGTGCTAGAATTTTGACCTGTCACCGCTAGATATAAGGATTTTCTCGAAAACAACCCCCATATCTGGTATGAAACAAATGTTCTTTAGCTTGGCGAGTGAAAGAGTTTTTACTATGCGTTGTCCATATTGTCACCATAATTCATCGAAAGTCGTTGATACATCTCACGATAGCCGCGGAAATATTCGGCGTCGTCGTGAGTGCAAAGAGTGTGGACAGCGTTTTAGCTCGTATGAACGCCCGATCTTAGCGACGCCTCTGATTGTCAAGCAGGATGGCACGCGTGAAGATTTTGACCGCGAAAAGCTGAAGAACGGAATCCGCATTTCATGTGCCAAGCGACCGGTTTCTGCGGCAGATATTGAAGAGTTGGTTAGCGAAGTAGAGAATGCCTTGTTGAAGATGGGGAGATCGGAAGTTTCCTCGCGGGTGATTGGGGATAGGGTGATTGCGGGGCTAAAGGAGTTGGACCAGATTGCATACATGCGCTATGCAATTGTCTATCTCGGCTTGGATGACCTCCATGCTTTGCGTGCGGAGATAGACCGCCTTTTAGAGTAGTTTTTATTTTGCCCTTTCGGCAATGCAGGGGGCAAGTGACGTAAGAACAAGTTCAGATTTTAAGGAGAATGGAATGACGAAAAAAGCTGTGATGGCTGTTAAGCCGGGTCTTTTAGCGACCCCGCCTTTGCCTACTGATTTGCCTAGCATTGACCTGAGTGATAATTCAATGCAGGTTTTAGAGCGCCGCTATTTGCGCCGAGGCGAGGACGGTAAGCCAATTGAAACCGTCGATGAAATGTTTTGGCGTGTCGCCTATCATGTTGCCAAGGCTGAAGAGCAGTGGGGCGGTGACGTGATTGAGCGCGCGCGCGAGTTTTACCAATTATTGGTCAGTAAGAAGTTCTTCCCGAATTCTCCGACCTTTACCGGAGCAGGCACTCCGCTTGGACAGTTGGCAGCTTGTTTTGTTTTGCCCGTCAATGATGATATGGGGAAAGACCCGGCAGGTATCTTTCAGTCGCTGCGCGATGCCGCCCTCATCCAGCAGACCGGCGGCGGGAATGGCTTCTCCTTCTCGCGTTTGCGCCCGAAAGGGACGCTGGTCAATTCTTCTGCGGGGCAGGCGACGGGACCGGTTGGCTTTTTACGCGTCTATGACCATGCCTTTGGCGAGATTGCTCAAGGAGGTACGAGGCGTGGCGCAAATATGGGCGTCTTGCGTGTAGACCATCCCGACATTGAAGATTTTATTACCTGCAAGACCGATGAAAACCATATTACCAATTTCAATATCTCCGTTGGCATCACGGATGCTTTCATGCGCGCGGTTGAAACGGATTCGGATTGGGACTTGCGTTTTCCGGATGTTTTATCGCCCCAATATCGCGGGTTTAAGGGGACGCTCGAACAAGCCGAGGCAGCGGGCATCCCGATTCGGACGTATAAAACTGTCCGCGCGCGGGAGCTATACGAGATGATTGTTCAGCAGGCGCATCATAATGGTGAGCCGGGCATGCTCTTCCTTGACGCCGCGAATCGCGATAATCCCGTCCCGCATCTTTATTCGCTTGAATCAACAAACCCGTGCGGCGAACAATGGTTGGGACCTTACGAATCTTGCTGCTTAGGTTCGGTCAATTTGGCAGAGCATCGTGCGCCCGATGGCGGCGTGGATTGGGAAGAATTGCGTAAGAGTGTGGTGCTTTCAACCTACTTCCTCGACGACGTGGTCGATATGAACGCCTATGTCCCCGCTGTGCCGCAGTTGGAGCAGGCTGCCAAAAGCGCGCGCCGCATTGGGTTGGGCATTATGGGCTTGGCGGACATCATGTACCATGCGGGTGTGCGTTATGGCTCGCGCACGGGGCAGGAATTTGGCGCACAACTGATGGAGTTTGTACGCTACCACGCCATGCAGACCAGCATCAAAATGGCGCAGGAGCGCGGCTCGTTTAGCGCAATTGAAGGAAGTATTTATGACGCCAATAAGATGACTTGGGAAAAGCCGAAATCGATTGTTTCGTACACGAAAAATTGGGGACGTCCGGATGTCGATTGGGATTCCGTTGTGGACGGGATTATGCAGCACGGAATCCGTAACGCTGCCCAAACAACGGTCGCGCCCACAGGGACAATTGCTACCGTTGCCGGGTGTGAAGGATACGGCTGTGAACCGACTTTTGCGCTCGCCTACATTCGTCACGTTAATGACAATGGACAGGATTTGCAATTGACTTACGCTAGTCCGCTTTTTGAAGAAGCGCTCGCGGAAGCAGGTTTGGCAGGCGAAGACCGTCAGGAAATTTTTGATAAAGTCATGGAAGAAGGGTCTTGCCAAAATATCAGTGATGTACCGCAGCATATTCGCAATACCTTTGTGGTCTCGTCTGATATTACGGCGGATGAGCATGTGCGTATGCAAGCCGCGTTGCAAGCCTTTGTGGACAACTCACTCTCGAAGACAATTAACTTCCCGGCAACCGCGACGGAAGAAGATGTCTCGGAAGCCTACAAATTGGCGTGGGAATTGGGCTGCAAAGGCATCACGGTTTATGTAACCGGTTCACGCGACGCAGTTGTGCTTGAAACCAAAGCAACTGCCAAACAGAAACAGCCGCAGGTCGAAACGACTTCATCGGTGCCGCTGTGGCGCGAGAGCAAGAAGCCGCGTCCGCGCGCGCTGCTGGGCTGGACGTATAACATCGAAACGCCGCTCGGCAAAGCCTTTGTGACCGTTAATGAGAACGGCGGCAGGCAGCCCTTTGAAGTCTTTGTGAACACATCCAAAGCCGGTTCTGAGACGGCGGCTGTCTCTGAAGCGATTGGGCGTTTGATCTCGTACATTCTGCGTTTGGCTTCGCCCGTTTCCCCGCGTGACCGCATCAAAGAGATTGTCCGTCAGTTGGGCGGCATTGGTGGCGGCAGATCGCTGGGCTTTGGTCCCAACCGCGTGCGCTCGTTGGCAGATGGTGTTGGACAGGTACTCGCCGATTATCTGCAAGAATCAAAAGAGATGATGCAGGAAGTGATCGCCTCCACGCCTGCCGAAGCTGAAGCCGACCATGAACGTCATCTTTCGCATGAGCGCAGCAATGGTGGTGAGGAAGCCCCCAAAGCCTCGCAGATCAGTAAATTGCCGCGTATTGGCGATCTTTGCCCTGAGTGCGGTGAAGCGGCGGTCGTGAACGAAGAAGGCTGCCGTAAATGCTACGCTTGTGGCTTTAGTGAGTGTTAGACGTTTGAACGTTGGCTAGTTAAAACGTTGGAAAGTTGAAGGTGGCCGTCTCTTTGTTGGGCAGCCACCTTTTTTTGACGGTATCCAGCAAAAAAGGCGAGCGTTTCGGCGGATAAAATGGGACGCGGATTTAAAAAATAGACTTCTGGCAAAATCTGTTTTTCTCCTGCTCCCAGTGCCGCCCTCGGCGCGGGTTTCTCACAAATACCGCCGGGGGGACGGCGGCTAGAGCGATGCAAGAGGTCTAATATTCCGCGTGAATCCGCATAATCCGCTTTCCAACTTTTCAGGACTTCCTCGCCATACGTTTTCGGGGCTTTGCCTGTATAATAGCGGGGTAAAATTTTGAAAAAACGGA
>JANTFU010000093.1 GCA_024763295.1 Anaerolineales bacterium | reverse complement strand
AGTAGTCGTTTTGAAAAGGCATCCCCTCAGCTTTTCTTTTCAAGGGATGCCTTTTTTATCCACTATCATTCTCTCCGCAGACGGGGAGAATGATAGTGAAATATATCCGTTATCAGCTTACCGGGAGTATTTATGCAACAAATCAGTTTACTTCTAGCATCTCTGCCAGATGGTGTCCTGCTGGGTTTCGTTTATGGTGTTGCAGCAATGGGACTTACACTAATCTGGGGCGTAATGGATGTCATCAATCTCGCCCATGGTCCAATCATTTCATTGGGTATGTTTGGGACATTCTTCATCTTCATAAAAATGGGTGTTAATCCTTATCTTGGGCTTATTCCGATTGCTGTATTAGGATTGCTCTTAGGTATCGTCATCTATTTTGTCGCCGTCCAAAGGATCATTAACGCGCCACATCTTTCGTCGTTGTTGGCAACTTTTTCCGTCAATATGATTATCATCGGATTAGCGACAGCCGCCCTGACAACATCCCCTTACAATGTGGATTTCAACATGGGCAGCTTCAATTTAGGATTCACAACCATACTTGGCACACGCTTGATTGCGGCAGTCATCGCTATTTTGGTAACAGGAGCGCTTTATTTCTTCCTCTACAAAACCCGTCCTGGAAAATACGTCCGCGCAGTCACTAACAACCGCGCTGCCGCCGAGTTAATGGGCGTTCCCTCAACCCAAATTTTGGCACTCAGCTTCGGACTAGGCACAATGCTTGCGGCGATTGCAGGCGCCCTAATCGCTACCTTCTTTCCATTCAGTATCCTTTCAGGTGGCGCTTATGAGCTAAAATCTTTCGTCATCGGCGTATTGGGCGGGCTAGGCAATCCTGTTGGTGCGCTTTTCGGCGGTCTTATTCTAGGTGTTCTGGAAGCAATCATCCCTGCCTTTATGGAGACATCTTGGGTACCCGTGATTGAATTTGGCTTGTTTGTAGTTATCCTTTTGGTTCGTCCCAATGGCATTTTCGGAGCAAAAGAATGAAAAAATGGCAAAATCACCTCGGGATCATTATTCCACTTCTAGTGGTAGCCGGTTTAACAATTTGGCCCACGCTCGCAGACAGCATCTCTGCGAGAGAAACCGCTTTCACAATTCTAAAAGCTGTTGCACTGGCGAGCAGCCTCAACATTCTGCTAGGCTATACCGGTTATGTCAGCTTTGGGCATATTGTTTTCTACGGTTTTGGCGGCTATATTGGCTTGTATTTCCTCAACGAGCAAGGATGGTCAATTTGGGCATCGCTTCTTATTGCCGGGGCATCAGCAGGCGCGTTGGCTTTCTTCCTCGGCAAGGCTATTTTACGTCTACGCGGCGGATATTTTGCTTTGGCAACCATCGGCATTAACGAAGCCATGAAAGCACTCATCAACAACCTTGATATTTTTGGTGGCGCTATCGGCATCACCCTGAATTTCAAGGTCTATAAAGAATATGGCGGTGCCGCAGCAGCACTCAATATGGCTTTTTACATCATGGCTGGATTAGCGCTCGCCGCAATCATTATGAGCTACTTCATCCGCATCTCAAAATTCGGTTTGGGATTGCTCGCCATCCGTGAAAACGAAGACGCCGCAGAAGTGATGGGCGTTGTCGCTCCAAACGCAAAGACCTGGGCTTATGTGCTTTCTGCCATTATTCCCGGTATGATTGGCGTGCTTTTCTTCTTTAAAAACGGGAATGTTGAACCGCATAGCGCCTTTCCTCTTCACGCCTCCATCGAACTTCTTGTGATGGTCATGCTCGGCGGACAAGGCACCGTATTAGGTCCCATTCTTGGCGCATTTGCTTATCAGGGAATGCGTGGTTATCTCGTTACCAACGAATTTTTCAAAGATATTCAGCTTTCTGTCTCTGGCGCAATTCTATTGCTCATCATTCTCTTTATTCCGGCTGGAGCAATCGGCTGGCTACGCAAGCGCTTTGCGCCTCTGCGGAGGGTACTGCCATGACATTAATATTACAAGTAGAAGGCGTTACAAAACGCTTTGGCGGCTTACAAGCCCTCACAAATGTTACCTTTGACTTGCCCGAAGGACAAATTCTTGGGCTAATCGGTCCGAACGGCGCCGGGAAAACCACTCTTTTCAACTGCATTAATGGCGTCTATACGCCTGAAGAAGGCACTATTCGCTTTCAAGGCGAAGATGTGACCGGCAGCAAAACCTACGATATGGCGCGCCGCGGGCTTGCACGTACCCATCAAATCGTTCAACCCCTCGAAGAGTTGACCGTGCGCGAAAATGTCATGGCTGGGGCGTGCTTTGGACGTGAAAACCACAAGCTGAGCGATGCAGGCAATATTGCCGACGAGGTAATGGAATTTGTCGGGTTGGCACCCAAAGCCGAACAATTGGCAGCCAGCCTAAATGTCGCACAGAAGAAACGTCTCGAAATGGCACGTGCACTCGCTGCGCGCCCCTATCTTCTTCTTCTGGACGAGGTTCTTGCGGGGCTTAATCCCAGCGAAATCGGCGGTATGGTCGAAACAATCAAACAAATCCGTAACCGTGGCATTACGATTATTATGATCGAGCATGTGATGAAAGCCGTGATGAACGTCTCTGATCGCATGGTCGTGCTTGATTACGGGCAACAAATTGCTGAAGGCACTCCGACAGAAATCGCCAATAACCAGCAAGTAATCGAAGCTTATCTCGGCGACCCCGAACTGGCGAAAAAACTAATGGGAGAGGATTAAGACATGGCTATTCTTGAAGCAAAAAACATCCACTCCGGTTATGGAGAAGTGCAAATTTTATGGGGAGCAAATCTGGCGCTTGAACAAGGCAAGTTAACCTCGCTTGTAGGTGCAAATGGCGTTGGAAAAACCACCCTGCTGCGTACGATCGTCGGCTTGAACAAACCCTGGGAAGGCTCGATTTGGTTCGAGGGTGAAGATGTCAGCAAACTTTCCGCACATGCTAAAGCGGGATTGGGCTTAGTGCTGGTTCCTGAAGGGCGCCAGCTCTTTACCGATATGACGGTTTATGAAAATCTCGAAATGGGCGCTACCGCAAAACGCTCACGCGCAAATATGGCAAATAATTTAGAAAAAGTCTTCACCATGTTCCCGCGCCTGAAAGAACGCCGTGATCAAAAATCCGGCACGTTAAGCGGCGGCGAGCAGCAAATGCTGGCAGTCGCACGCGGCGTGATGGCTGATCCTAAAGTACTTATCATTGACGAACTTTCACTCGGTCTGGCACCCGTACTCGTACTTGATCTTTTTGAAAGTCTCAAAATGCTCAAAGAAGAAGGAATCACCCTGCTACTTGTGGAACAAAACGTCCAAATGGCACTCGCCGTCAGCGATTATGGCTATGTGCTCGCCGAAGGACGCAACGAAATGCAAGGACCTGCGCGAGAACTCATAAAAAATGAGGAAATTCGTTCCGCCTATTTAGGTATATAATAAGGGTAAGTTTGAAACATTTTTCACAAAGATAAGGAGCTAACCATGCTTGTAGAAGGACGAATGTCCCGCCCCGTAATTTCCGTATCCCCCGATATGCCTATCCACGATGCACACAATCTCTTTAAAACCGAGCAGATTCGTCGTGCACCCGTTGTTAAAAACGGCAAACTGGTAGGCATCATCTCCGATCAAGACCTGATCGACGCGACCCCCTCCCGCGCCACCAGCCTGAGCGTTTGGGAAATGAACTACCTCATTAGCAAAATCACGGTCAAAGACGTGATGAGCACCGAAGTCATCACCATTAAAGAAGACACCCCCATCGAACAAGCCGCGCGCATCATGGCAGACAACAAAATCGGCGGCTTGCCCGTCATGCGTGATGGCAAAGTGGTCGGCATGATTACCGAAACCGACCTCTTCAAGGTCTTCCTCGAACTGATGGGCGCACGCGATAACGGCGTACGTGTTACCGCGCTGGTCGATGACGAACCCGGCGTTCTCAAAAAAATCACCGACGCCATCACAGACATCGGCGGCAACTTCATCTCCTTCGGTCAATTCACCGGAGAAGATGTTTCCACCAAACTACTGACTTTCAAAGTAGCCGGTGCCAAACAAGAAGATGTCAAAAAAGCGATTTGGGATATTGCCAAAGAAGTTTGGGATATCCGCGAGTGCTGCTTCTAAAGTAGTCAAAAAAACTCCCGAAATCTCGATGATTTCGGGAGTTTTTCATTTAATCAGAACTTCTTCTTCAGGGAAAATTTAGGACGCTTCGGACCGCGACCTTTGGCTGGGCTGCGCTTCCCTGTCTTCATACCCGTTTTCGGTTTGGAACCGCTACCCTTACCCTTCAACTTTTTAACCTCATCCTCCGTTAGATAACGCCACTCCTTAGGCTTGAGTCTGCCGAGTTCAATGCCGCCCATTTCCACGCGGATGATCTTTACTACCGGCAACCCCAACAAGCTGCCGGTTTCACGAATCTGACGTTTACGTCCTTCCTTCATAATGACGCGCAACCAAGTGCCCTTGCCTTTATTTCCTTCTACGAAAACCTTCGTCGGAGCGGTGCGATATCCATCTTCAAGGACGATTCCACGCCGCCAGGCATTGAGTTGCTTCTGATCGGGACGGCTGGCAACCAAAACCTTGTAGACCTTCTCGTGCCCATAGCGCGGATGTGTCAATTTATTTGCCAAATCACCATCGTCGGTCATCAGCATTAAGCCTTCACTCTCGATGTCCAAACGCCCAACGGGATAAATGCGCCCTTCAATCGGAATCAAATCACGCACGGTCGGGCGCGGATCGGGGCTGGTTACTGCCGAGATTACGCCGCGTGGCTTATTAAGCGCAATGTAAATGTTGCGCTTTGGCACAGAAACTACCACGCCATCCAGCGTAATCTTATCCTTTTCAGGATCGGCTTTTTGTCCAAGCTCAGCAATTTTGCCATTTACACGCACACGCTTGGCGGTAATATAATCTTCACAAGCACGACGAGAGCCGTGTCCGGCATGTGCCAGAATTTTTTGTAATCTTTCTTCCATTTTTTCTTCCTTCACAAAATGTAGCGCAATATGAATGTTGCACCACGACTAACAAGCTATCGCTAAGGAATGAGAATTAAATAATCTGAAAACTTGGTAAAACTCTCTGCCTAAATTTTGAGAAAAATTGTCAAAATACCGCAAAGCGGAGGTTGAGCAGGCTGACAGTTTTATCCCTTCGACTAGCTCAGGACACCGCGTCAGCCGTATCGAAACCATAGCGGACATTATTTCACAAGCGCCTTCTTTACAATTCGCTACGATTTCGATACGCTTGACACGGTGAAGCTGTGCCAAGCTACTCAATCTACGCTAAAATTTAGACTTTTCCAGAGTTTTCAGTAAATAATACAAAGTTATCCCAGTTCCTGAGCGGCAGGCGACAGTCGTTGAGCCTGAAGTCGAAGGACGGCTTTCCCTGAAACTCGCCCTTCGACTACGCACTTCTCTAGCGTTCAGTGCTCCGCCCAGGGACTGAAATATCACACTTTCTTTAATTTATTCCTTACGATAGATACTAACTCTTCAACAATTGCGTATCCACATCTTTCGCTTCGACTTCAGATAAATCCAACGTCGGCAGATCGGTGAGCGATTTCAAGCCGAAGTGCTGCAAAAACTCCGGCGTGGTGCCGTACAAAATCGGGCGTCCGGGACCTTCGGCGCGCCCACTTTCCTGAATAAGCCCCTTGCTGAGCAATGAGCGCATCACACCATCACTGTTAACACCACGAATCGCATCCACTTGCGGGCGCGTGACCGGCTGCTGGTAAGCAATGATCGAAAGCGCTTCAAGCGCCGCCGGACTAAGTTTGGAAGTAGCATCCAACCCGAGAAAGGTTTCCACTAAAGGGGCGAGTTCGGGAGCAGTTGTCAACTGCACGCGCCCTCTATGGGTCTGAATCCGCAAGCCGCGGGTGGCGAGCGCTTCGTCCAATTCATTCAACGCAGCTTTCATTTTAGCCGGGGTCAATTCCAAAACTGTTCCCAACTGCGTTAACGAGACCGGTTCCGCTGCTACAAATAACAAGCCTTCCAGCTTAGCTGTGATTGAGAGTTCCGAAGTGCGTTTTGAGTCGCTCATGCTATAATTGCTCCGTTCAAACGTTCCAACATAAGTGAGAAACGATGTTCAAAAAGAATAAATTTCAAATCCTTTTCACACTATTTGCCCTGCTTTTGAGTACGCTGGCTTGCACTATGAATATTGGTGGACCCGAATATGTCGAGGGCACGATTCCGGTTTCAGAGCAAGCCGTGCAAAGCATGCAAGACAATTTCAAGGCAGCTTTTCTTAATGTTGCCAGCGACGGCACGGTCATTCTGACCATTACCGAAGAGCAGCTCACCTCGTATTTACATTATAAATTTGCCGCACAAAATAATCCGCTCATCACCGACCCGCAAGTTTTTTTGCAAAACAACAAAATGGAAATTTACGGCAAAGCCACGCAGGGCTATTTTATTGCCAACGTAAAGATTGTTGTGTCGGTAGGCATCAACGAGGAGGGACAGCCACGCATCAGCATCGAATCGACTGATTTTGGTCCTCTGCCCGCGCCCAAAGAAATCAACGATACCTTATCCGCACTCATTGAAGAGGCATATACCGGCGCAGTGGGTCCCGTTGCGACAGGTTTTCGCATTCAGCAAATCGGCATTCGCGATGGGTTTATGGTCATGGCGGGGAAGGTCAGATAGCGAGTGGATTATACCAGCAAGGCACAATTTGGGATGATTTCCAATAATCAGAAAACCGTCATCGTGAGAAACGGAGTGACGAAGCACTCTGCCACATTTTTATGGGGATTGCCGCGCCGCCCACGTTGGCTCACGCTGACAATACTTGTATTCGCTCTCCTTTTGGCGGGATGCCGCGCCCCACAGCGGGTGCAAGAGGAAATACAAATCGGCATTAACGCCGATGGACAAAGCTATACCGTTAAAACACCTGCCGGCAGCAGTGTTGCCGAAGCGATCGAAAACGCCGAACTCTCCGTAAATGAAAATGACGAAGTCGAGCCGCCGCTCTACACCATCCTCAGCGATGGCGACCTAATCCAAATCACGCGCGTCGAAGAAGTCTTTGAAACCCGGCAGGAAATCATCCCCTACGAGCGTCAGATTGTGCGCAATGAATCTTTACCCGAAGGCGAGATACGCTTAATTCAATTGGGACAAAATGGCGTGCAAGAGTTAACCTATCGCTCCATTTATAAAGATGGCGAAGAATTCAGCCACGACAAGGTTAAAAGCGTCATTTTACAGGCAGCCGTCCCTGAAATCACCATGGTCGGTGTGCAAACTGTCTTTGCGCCGATTCCCATTCCGGGCATCATTGCTTATATGTCTGGCGGCAATGCGTGGATTATGGAAGATTCAACCGCGAACCGCCGCGCCATCGTCACTACCGGCGATCTGGACGGGCGAATTTTTGCTCTTTCGCCCAACGCCGGTTGGCTGCTTTTTTCCCGAAAATCAGAAAGAGACCCCACCGAAGAGATCAATACACTTTGGGTGGTAAGCATCAACGGCACGCCCAAAGACCCCATTCCGATTGGCGTTTCCAATGTGGTACACTTCGCCGGTTGGCGACCCAATGCCGGTGCGCGTGTCTACTATTCAACGGTGGAACCGCGCGCCGCCGCCCCCGGCTGGCAAGCCAATAACGATCTATATATGATTAGTTTTACCGCCAGTTGGTCATCAAAGCCGCAAAAAATCATCGAAGCCAATGCAGGCGGCATCTACGGCTGGTGGGGCATGGACTTCACCTGGTCGCCGGATGGACGCAAACTTGCCTACACCCGTCCCGATGGCATTGGCTGGGTTGATGTAACCAACAAAGAATTCAAACCTTTACTCGACATCACCGCTCTGAACACACACAGCGATTGGGCATGGATTCCCGGCATTAGCTGGGGCGGTGACTCAAAAACGCTTTACACCGTTACCCATGCAGCAGGCTCAACCCTAATCGGCGCAGAAGATTCGCCATATTTTGATCTGAGTGCTATTTCTGTTGATGGCGGCAATGCCATTCCAATGTCTGCGCAAACGGGTATGTTTGCTTATCCATCGGCATCGCCTATGCGTCCCAGCGGCAACGAGCGTGTTTATCAGGTAGCGTATTTACAGGCGA
>JANTFU010000092.1 GCA_024763295.1 Anaerolineales bacterium | reverse complement strand
GGGCGGTGGTTGGTGTTCAGTGGTCGAGGTTGAAGTGGCGCGGGCGCGGGGGCGACGGCATTATGGGCAACGAAAATCTTTTCAGGAGCTATGCCGAGCGCGGCATAATCGTCCGCACCACGTTGGGAGTAGGCGATTAACGCATCAAACTGCCCGAGGAAGCGCATCCAATTTTTTTGACGAAACCCAGCCAATCGTCCGGCGCGTACCGGCGCTCCCAATCCCCAGCCGATGACGGGACGCTTTCGTTTTTTCATCCACTTGATTGCGGCGGGAGTCGCCAAATAGCGCGGATTGGCTTCGAGAATCAGCGCATCCGGCTTATATCGTTCGAGCCAAGCGATGATGCCTGCCTGATAGCAAAAGTAGAAGCTGCCACGAAAAAGGTGGTAGTTTTTCGCTTGGACGAGTTTGGCAATTTGCAAATCCGAAGCGGTTTTAATGGCTTCGACGGGACGCGGTTGCCCCGCAAAAAGCGACATCCCTTGCGCGCAGGATGCAGCGAGCAGGTCAAAGAAGGGCGCGCGGTAATGCGGCAGAACGCGCTGTTGGAGGGCAAGGCGACCGTTGAATTTGATTTCGCGCTCGTCGCCGTCCTCGGCGGCGGGGACGCCGCCTGAAGCAGTTTTTTTAAATTTAGTCATTTTTAGGCTGATGCGGCGCGTTCCAGGCGGGCGATTTGTGGACATGCACGACTTTCCATTCGCCATTGATGCGCACAATGACGCGGCTCTCGTTGTGTGAGGCAACTTTTACGCCCGCTTTGGTGGCGGTCGAAATCAGTAAGGTGTAGCTGGCAACCGCGGTATCACCATAGCGTTGAATGTTAAGGTTGGCGAGGTCAAAGCGCACGGCACCGCTGCCATCGGCGCCAAAGACAGTGCCCTGACGGTCATTAGCGCTCATCATAAATTCGTGAAAAGGGATTCCATCAATGCGCTGCGGTGTAACCCACCACTCGTAAAGGGTCAGGTCTTCCACGCAGGTAGCGGCGTAGGCGGCGATGTCATTTTCCATAACCGTGCTGAGGTGGTAGAGCAAAAATTCGTGGATTTCAGGGTCGTAGGGCATGGAGGCTCCTTGATTTTTAACACGAAGGTTCACAAAGTTGTCGAAATCTTATGGCATTTTTCGCCCATAAAACGTGAAACGTAAGTACTTGAGCATAAGTAATTTGGTAAAACCTGCCCCCTCCCAGCCTCCCCCAAATGCGACGATACTGCTGTCGAATTTAGGGGAGGGGCGGCTACTTCCCCCCAAATTCCATGCTTTTGGCATTTGGGGGGATAAAGGGGGGCTGTTTTTTTCATCATAAAATACCAGAAAACTTTTGCTCGAGTGCTTATTGCGTGATAAGCTTCATGTTTCAAAGAATGACTGTGTATCCAGCGTGTTTAAGTAAACTTTTCCATAAACGCCAAATATTTATCCACCATCAAATCCAAGCCGAGATTTTCAGCGGCATGTTGACGTGCACCGGCGGAAAAGGCAGCTTGATTGGCGAGAATTTCCTGTGCAGCTTGGGCAAGGGCAGCAATATCGGGTTGCTCCAATTTCCAGACATCCCCACCGTAGGGGACGGTGCGTCCGGCGCTGGGCGGGACGAGTTCGGCGAGTGAGCCAGTCTTAAATCCCAGCACGGGCGTGCCGCAAGCCAGCGCTTCGATGACGGCGTTCGGACAAGGCGGGTTCGCTTCGGCAGAGAAATACAGATCGGCAGCGCGATTAATCTCCGGGATGGATTCGCGCGGAACGATGCCCATAAATTGGATGTCGGCTTGAGCAGTGGCGAGAATTTCGGCTTTGCGACTTTCGTCCACGCGCCCGACGATGCGCAGTTCGGTAGGGTGAACTTGGTGCAGCATTTCAGCAAGGTCAACGCCCCAGCGCAACCCGGCATCCAGTCCGCCCGCCATACTGCCTTCGATCATGACGAGTTTCCATTTTTCAACAGCACCACCGAGGACGGCGGCTGGCGCGTTTTTAGGTTTAATACTTTCGTCATTGTGAGGCAACTCTACCGCCGAAGCAATCTCCTCATCTGTCTTGGAGAGTGCTTCGCTCACTTCGTTCGCTCGCAATGACGAGATGGGTTTATACACATTTAAATCCACCCCGTTGTGGATAACGGTTTTAGGCACACGCGTCTTGCCATACCAATCTTCCCACCACCCTTGCGTAAAGGCACTCTGATAGACAACGCCGTCCGCAAAGAAGTGCCTAATTAAGGAAAGCGCGGCATTACCATATTCGGCACGGATGTGATAACGAAAGCCCGTCCAGCGCACACGCTGCACCCAATTAACCCCATCGAGGCGTTGAATGATCGGGACGCCGCGTTGACGCGCCCGCCGCAAACCGCCCAGATTCTTTGTCCCCGCGAGCAGCAGGATCAGGTCCACGCGCGAATCGTCGAGGTCGTAGCTGACGTCGATGCCGCGAGCTTCCAATCCCTGTGCAAATTTGATACGGAAAGAACCAACCCCGCCCATGCTCTTGACGCGCGGATAAATACAGATGCGTTTCATGCTGATATTATAGCGTGAAGCGTGAAACGTGTTGACTGATTTTACGTTTCACGTCTTACACTTCCCTCACCCTGACCTTTCGCGTTCCCCAACGCGTTCAACATTGGAATAGCCCTCTCAATTATGGTATCCTTGACTATCTTAAATTGCGGAGAGTTGCTTCATGTATATTGCCATCGAAGGGGTAATCGGGGTCGGCAAAACCACCCTCACCCGAATGCTCAAACCAGCCTTTAACGCCGATATTTTGCTCGAAGTTTTCGAGGAAAATCCCTTTTTATCCGATTTCTACGGCGATCGCGCCCGTTATGCTTTTCAGACCCAGATTTTCTTTTTGCTCAGTCGCTATCATCAGCAAAAAAAGAACGTGCCGGAAATGCTGGCACAAAACCCAAATCTGCTCTCTGATTATACTTTTGCAAAAGATGCGCTTTTTGCCAGTATTAATCTGGTTAGCGACGAGTTGGAAATGTATCAACGCGTGCATGAAGCCTTGGCAGAAAAAATCCGCCAACCTGATCTGTTGGTTTACTTGCGCGCCACAACAGAAACGCTGATGGCACGCATCGCCATGCGTGACCGCCCTTACGAACGCGATATGGATAGCAGCTACATCTCCGCACTTGGGAAAGCTTACGATGACTTTTTTGCCAAGACGCATGTCAAGCTGCCCACGCTGACCATCGAAGCCGACAACCTTGATTTTGTGCGTAATCCCGAAGACTTGGTCTATATCCAAGTTCAAATTGAAGAAGCGCTCAAGAAAAGCCCGCTTCAGCCGAAATTGCTCGATCCCTCGCCCAGCCCTCTGCCATAGAGCGAGGTCACAAAAAAAGGATAATCATGCGAATTACGCGAGACCTGCTCCTCCGCCTTGCGAAACAGCACACAGAAGAACGTGCCTACAACGACGAGACAATCATCGCCGCGTACCTAACCGGCTCGGTACTACACGAAGAGCCACTGCTAGGCAACACCACCGATATCGACCTCGTCTTTGTCCATAATACGCCCGTCGAAACCGCGCGTGAGCTAAAAATGCTTAGCCCCGATGTGCATCTCGACATCCACCATCGTAGCGAGAAAGACTACACCCCGCCGCGCGAGTTGCGCGCCAACCCTTGGCTGGGCTACGAGCTTTACGATCCACAACTGCTTTACGAAACCAAGCACTTCTTCGAGTTCACCCAAGCCAGCCTGCGCGCGGGCTTCGACGACCCCAAAAGCATCCTGAAGCGCTCACATACGTTGCTGGAACACGCCCGCAAAATTTGGATGGCATTGCAATTCAACGCCGAAAAACTCACGCCGGATGTACTGCTCAATTATTTGGATGCCCTGCACAACGCCGCCAATGCAATTGCAGAATTAACCGGAGCGCCGCTCGGCGAGCGCAGACTTCTGCTCGATTTTCCTGCGCGTGCCGAAGCTATTGATCAACCCCAGTTTACGCCCGGACTGTTTGGCTTGCTCGGCGGAACCAAGCTGCTGCCTGCCCGGCTCGAAAGTTGGCTGCCCGCATGGAAGAACTTCTTCAACTTTGCCTCTGAAGCGCACGGAGTCGATATCCGCATCCACGCCGAGCGGCTTGGATATTACGAAAAAGCCTTTCTCGCCATCATCAACGGCGAAACACCGCTTGCAGCGCTCTATCCCATGCTGCTAACATGGACGCTGGCTGCCCAAGCTTTGCCCGAAAATCAGATCGGCGATTGGCAAAGTGCCTGTGCAGAATTGGGCTTTAGCGACGCCAGCCTCGAAGAACGCCTCAGCGCGCTTGACCATTATATGGATACCATCGAAGAGAAGCTCGAAGCCTTACTCCAAGAGAATGGCTTTGAGCTTTCTGAAATTCTCTAAATATGCCCATATTTTGGGGTGCTTTCATCCATAATTCGGCTTTATAGGACTATGGTACTGTGGATAACTCGTGGATAACTGTGGATAAGTGCATCAATATGTGGAGAAACCGCTCACTTGTTCGAGAAATCTTAGAATAGCTACACGACATGCGCCCCCAGATACAGGGGGCTTTTTTCTTTTATCCCATATCTGGGAAATGGTTTTTAGGGCGCGTGGATAAGTTCGATTTTGTGCAAAAACTATCCACATGAATCCCCAAGCCGAAGTGGAAAGCGTATCCCGCGCATCTGGGCTTGAGACGGGGAAATAGGGGCGGAATCAGATAAATATAGGGGGCAGACAGATTCAATCCCCATTATCCACAGCCCCTACTAAGACAACGATATCCATATACAACTTAATGGATATGGATATATATTGTTCTTTCTCCAAAATTGCACTGCCATGACGAAAAGAGACCCTAAGCCTTTTTAGGACAAATGTACTCTCCTTTCATTCTTGTAAGCTGACGTAGTTTTTTGTACAATTTGAACAAGGGTAGAACATTACTCCCCACTTTTAGCCTACATGGAGGTATTCAATGGACATTATTAAAGTTTCCGCTAACTCCCGAACTTCGGCTGTGGCTGGTGCGATTGCCGGTGTGATCCGCGAACATGGACGCGCTGAAGTACAAGCAATTGGCGCCGGCGCGGTCAACCAATCTGTCAAGGCGCTGGTTTTGGCAATGAGCTACTTACAGGAACGTGACGAGATGGAAGTGGTTTGTATGCCGGAATTTGTCGACGTGGAGATTGAGGATAAAGTCCGCACTGCAATCAAATTGGTCGTCGTGCCGCGTTAATCTTTCCCTATTCCTATTCAATCAGACAGGCAAGGAGGTTTCTCTTTGCCTGTTTTGCTATCTGTGATAGTATTTTTTTATGCGTGCACATGGATTTTTTTCAGCAAAGAGAAAGGCTCTCTCTCGTTTTGGGGTAGGTTTTTTGTTGCTTTTCTTTTTGTTGGGGAGTTTCTTGCCGTCTTTTGTGCAGGCTGCGCCGCAGGGGGCGAATGCGCTTCATGTAGTTATTAGTGAATTTAGAACTCGAGGAGCTAATGGTGGATATGACGAGTTTATTGAGCTATATAATCCGACAGGCAGCTCTGTTGATATAAGTAGTTGGCAAATATGGGGAAGTAATGCCTCGGGGAGTACTGGTCTTCGAGTAACTATTCCTACATCCACTAATTTAGCAAGTGGACAGCATTACTTAATTGCGAACACTCATTCTGGTGGTTATTCAGGTTCGTATGACCTTGCTTATACTACAGGTATTACCGATGATGGAGGAATTGCACTGGTCTTAGCTGATGGGAATACGGTGGTTGATGCGGTAGGCATGGATGGTAATTCTGCGTATCTTGAAGGAATCCCTTTATCTCCCTTAACATCTAGTGTTAATCAGAGCTATGAAAGGAATTTTGGTGGGAATAGCGGAAACTGCGAAGATACAGATGATAATACTAGCGACTTTTTTGTGAGTAATCCGAGTAACCCACAAACATTATCAAGTCCGTTGGTGGGTTGTGGGACTGGCGCTCCTGATGTCATTATCAACGAAATCGCTTGGGCAGGGACAGACGCCTATTTCGGTGATGAATGGCTGGAACTTTATAACCCGTCGACAACACAAACAATTTCTCTTGATGGTTGGGTGTTGAGCAATGAAAGTGGCAGTTTTTACATTTCTTTTGACAGCACAGACCAAATTAGCCCCGATTCTTATTTTTTGATCGAACGCGGCAGTGGAAATGCGACTTCGGCAGTTGAAGATAAAACCTACACCGGCGGCGAACTAGATGATGCAGGTGAAACGCTTTATTTGTACGATGATACCCGCCAAACGATTGATACTGCCAACGCTAACAATACGGCTTGGTCACATGGACGTCTATCACCTGCCAGCAGCATGGAACGTATGAGTACAGACCCCGATTCGACCGATAATTGGGTTACGAACGATGAGCCGCATCCCACCATCGTTGATGCGGCTGGTAATCCGATTTATGGTACACCAGGCGAAAAAAATTGGGGCTACGATGTAACACCGACTCCAACGCCAACCAATACGTTTACCCCGATTCCAACAAATACGCCTATCCCATCCGCGACGCCGACAACCCCGGCATCGCTGACGGTTATCATCAATGAAGTTGCTTGGGGTGGGACAAATGCCAGTTCATCTCACGAATGGATAGAATTGTATAATCCATCGCCGACAACGCCTGTTGATTTGTCCGGTTGGCGACTGACGGATAGCGGCGATATTGATATTGCATTAAGTGGGACAATTCAGGCAGACGGCTATTTTTTGCTTGAGCAAACAGAGAATACGGTTAACGACATTCAGTCAGACTTGCTCTATAACGGAACTTTATCGAATAGTGGAGAGTACCTAAAACTAATTTCTCCATCGGGGACGACGGTTGATACAGCGAATAATGATAGCGGCGCTTGGCCCGCAGGCACTGGCTCGCCAAATTATGCAAGTATGGAGAGACGTGGTGTCGTTGTCGATAGTTCATCCGCATGGTTGACCCATGCGGGCACTGGGAATGGCACGGATGCTGATGGTGACCCAATCAACGGCACCCCGCGTCAGCCCAATTGGGCATACAACGTCACCCCGACCGTAGCGCCCACGCGCACGAACACCCCCATCCCGCCCACGCGCACACCCACGCCTTATCCCTACCAATCGGTGGTACTCAACGAAGTCCTTCCGCGCCCGGGGCACGACTGGAATCTTGACGGGGTGGTCAACACCAACGACGAATTTATCGAGATTATCAATCGCGGCGTCAGTACGGTCAGCTTGAGTGGCTGGTATATCGAAGACATCGAAACTTCCTACCGTTTGCCGAATGTTAATCTCGGCGCGGGGCAGCGCATTGCCATCTACGGCTACACTTCGCAAATTTCGCTCAGCGATGGCGGCGATACCGTGCGCTTGCGCAAAAGCAACGGTCAAATTGCCGACGCGCTTACTTACACGGTCGTCAAAGCCGCCGATCACTCATGGTGTCGTCTGCCCGAAAACGGATTTTGGAATACCGAGTGCTTCCCGACCCCCAACGAAGAAAACGCCGGTATTGGCGCTTTCCCGCCAGCGAGTGCGGATGCCGTGCGCAATTCCTGCTTTGTGCCGGATACCGCCCCGCCGGAAATCCTTGCGGTTGAGTGCGGCTTGTTGGGGATGCAGGTCTACGATGCGGAATTTTGGGACGAGGACAATGTGCCGGACTACTGGATAGCGGGACAAACCAAGTTTTCGGTTTGGTTCCGTTAAACGGAAACCTGCCCCGCCCACTTTTGATCCCGATAAGTCCCGAGTGTTTTCAAGGCACGCGCTACTTTCTATCCAAACCTTAAAACATCCCAACTTTTAACTAAAACATAGGTTCTAAAAACAGACTGCGTGCTATAATCGCCGCTAGTGCTTTGTTGTCTGCGTTTGCACGACCTAACCACCTAACTATCCAACTAACAACTACTAAACCACCAAACTACCAAACTACTGAACAGCCATGTCTTTTGCACATCTTCACGTCCATACCGAATACTCCATGCTCGATGGTTTGAGCAATATTAAAAAGCTGGTAGCTGCCACCAAAGCGATGGGGATGCCTGCCGTTGCGATTACGGATCATGGCACGATGTTTGGCGTCAAAGAGTTTTACGATGTGGCGAAAGCGGAGGGCGTGAAGCCGATTATCGGGGTGGAAGCCTATATGGCGGCTCGTCG
>JANTFU010000091.1 GCA_024763295.1 Anaerolineales bacterium | reverse complement strand
ATCTCAAAGCAATTTGATCTTGAAAATCAGCCTCGGTGCGGGCTGGAAGCCCTGCCTCATGGCATGAAAGTCCCTTCGGGACTGAAATCTTTAGCCCCGCCCGAAGCCCATCGTTATGAAAAAAATCATATCCGACAGAATCAATCCAATTCATATTGAGAATTGCTGGAGCTTTCTTTAAGGAAAAGGAATTTTGTACTATTCCTGCTCCACGACCACGTTATCGAGCAAGAAATTTTCTTCACATTTGATACATTGTGCTTCACGTTTATTGGCTACGACCAGCAAACCGCCGCATTTTGGACAAGGTTCTTTGAGCGGTTGCTTCCACGAAGTAAAATCGCATTCGGGATAATTGACACAACCATAAAAAGTACGTCCCTTACGGGTTTTTCGGCGTACCAAATCGCCGCCATCCTGCGGGCAGGCAATCCCAATCTTTTCTAACCAAGGTTCGGTATAACGGCATTTCGGAAAATCACTGCACGAAATGAATTTGCCATAACGCCCGTAACGGATGACTAAATCATGTCCACATTTAGGGCATTCACGTCCAATCGGTTCCGGTCCCCGCTTGGTGGTTGGCATTTCCTTTTTGGCGATTTCCAGCTTTTGGGCAAAGGGAGCATAAAACTCGCGCACAATATCAACCCAAGCGCGCTCCCCTGCGGCGACATCATCCAGTTCGGATTCCATGCGGGCGGTGAAATTCAGATCAACGATATCGGGGAAATATTTGACCAAAAGATCGTTGACGACTTCGCCCGTTTCGGTCGGGACGAGGCGCTTTTCTTGCCGCTCGACATAGCCGCGTGCCTGAATGGTCGAGAGGGTCGGTGCAAAGGTGGATGGACGCCCGATTCCGTTTTCTTCCAACGTTTGCACCAGCGAAGCTTCGCTGAAGCGTGGCGGCGGCTGCGTAAAGTGTTGTTCCGGAATTAGGTGGTCAAGTAGCTGTTTTTGCCCCTCTGCGATGCCCTTCGGAATCTGGACATTCTCATCCTTGCCATTTTCGCCTTTTTTCTTGTTTAAATTCCGTTTGTCAGCATACACCGCCAAAAAGCCGGGAAAATGAATTGCCGAGCCGGATGCACGCAACAAATATTCGCGTGCATTACTTTTGGCAGTCACTTCAACTTGCAGCGTATCATAAATTGCTGCACTCATCTGCGAAGCAACAAAACGCTGCCAAACCAATTTATACAATTTATATTGAGCGGCGTTCAGATAATTCTTCAGCTTTTCAGGCGTACGCAAAACCGATGTCGGGCGGATGGCTTCGTGCGCTTCCTGTGCGCCTTTGACACGCGTTTTGTGTTGGGTCGGCGTCTTGGGCATATAGCTCTCGCCAAAACGCTCGCTAATATAACCGCGCGCTTCTGCAATAGCCGCGTCTGCAATATGCGTCGAGTCGGTACGCATATAGGTAATCAGACCCGTGCCGCCGCCTTCGCCGACATCGACACCTTCATAGAGGGATTGTGCCACTGCCATCGTGCGTTTTGCGGTGAACCCCAGCCGACGCGAGGCATCCTGCTGAAGCGTAGATGTAATGAAGGGCGTTGGGGGTTTGCGACGCCGCTGTCCACGCTTAATCTTGCTAATCGTGTAATCCGCAGCTTCCATATCCGCGAGAAGCGGTTTTACCGTCTCTTCATTGGGCAAATCTGGTTCTTCACCGTCAATCTTTGCCAATTTAGCGGTAAAGGTCTGTTTCAATCCATCCGGTTTTAGTTCAGCCGCAATGGACCAGTATTCAACCGGTTCAAAAGCATCAATTTCGCGTTCGCGCTCGACAATCAGGCGTAGCGCAACGGATTGCACACGTCCCGCCGAAAGGCGACCACGCACTTTTTCCCAGAGCAGCGGACTAATGCCGTAGCCGACCAAGCGATCGAGAATGCGACGCCCCTGCTGGGCGTTGACCAAGTCCATATTGATTTCGCGCGGATGTGCGAAAGCTTCGTCGATGGCGCTTTTGGTAATCTCGTGAAAGACAACACGACGCGCAGTGTTGGGTTCAATCTCTGCCGCTTCGAGCAAATGCCAGGCAATCGCTTCTCCTTCACGGTCAAGGTCGGTAGCGAGATACACTTCTTCGGCAGTCTTGGCGAGCTTCTTTAGTTCTTTAACAATTGGGCGCTTGTCATTCGGGACGCGATATTTAGGCGTGAAATCGTTTTCCACATCAACCGAAAGCTGCGAACGCAAGAGATCGCGCACATGACCAACCGAGGCTTTAACGGTATATCCGCGCCCCAAAAAACGTCCGACCGTGCGTGCCTTGGCAGGCGACTCAACAATCACCAATTTGCCTTTGCGCTTGCGTTCGCGCTTCACTTTTGGCGGTGGCGTTAAGCCTTCATGGGCTTCGGTACGTCCGGTGCGGTACATATTTGTGCCGCAAACGGGACAGGTGCCGCGTGTCACAGGTGCGCCCGCTTTATTAAAGGTCGCTTCAGGGTTTTCTATTTCTCGTTTTGTCTTGCATTTCATACAGTAGGCTTCCAAAATGCCCTCCTACAGGTATTCGTTCTTATGTTCATTTTTCAGGCGCGCCACGATCTTGCGCACATCCTGCGCCTGATCGCTTTTTGCTACCAGTAAAACATCACCGCTATCGACGATGACCAAATCTTCAACGCCAATCGTCACAATCAGCCGCCCGTCTTCGTTGCCGTAAACCAACGTATCTTTGGTATCTTCTGCGATATGCTTTCCTTTGATAAGTACGTTTCCTTCGGCATCGTTGGGCAGCACCACATCAAAAAGCGCATCCCATGAGCCAACGTCGCTCCAATCCAAGCCACTTGCCGGCAAAACAGCCACTTTAGCGGCATTTTCCATAATGCCGTAATCAACGGTTTCGCTCTCAAGGTCGAGCCACAAGTTTTGGATCACGGAATCACGTTCCGTTCCCGCGGGCGCTGCGAGAATCCGATCCAATACCGTTTTCAGGTTTGGCATCTGGCGTTCAATCTCGGACAAAATGGTTTGCGTCCGCCAAATAAACATCCCGGAGTTCCACGAGTAGCCGCCCCGAACACTCATCTCGTAGGCTTCGGCTTTGCCCGGTTTTTCTTTGAAGCGTTTGACGTGGTAAGCGGGATATTCTTCGTTGCTTTCGGGAATTTTTTCGCCACGTTGAATATACCCATAGCCTGTTGCCGGAAAAGTGGGCGTAATACCGAGCGTGACGAGATAGTCGGCTTGCGCGGCTTTGATCGACTTGCGCAAGAGGTGATACAGCAAATCGCGGTTACGAATGAAGTGATCGGCAGGGAAAACCGCCATAACCGCTTCGGGGTTACGCTCGTGCAAAATGGCGGCTGCAAAACCGATCACCGACGCCGTGCCGCGCGGGGCAGGCTCAATGAGGAAGTTTTTGTCAGGCAGTTGGGGAGCTTGTGCCTTCAACAATTCAGCTTGTTCGGCAACCGTCACGACCAAAATATTTTCGGGCGAAAAAAAGTTTAACAAGCGTGCCACAGTCGTCTGAAACAGCGATTCATCCCCAATCAGGCGCAAGGCTTGTTTGGGCGTTTCGCGGCGCGAAAGGGGCCATAAGCGTGTTCCGCCACCGCCCGCCATAATCACGCCATAAGTGTTTGGGTTTTTTCTTATCATAAATACACGTTTCCACGTTAAAACGTTTGAACGTTCCAACGTTTAAGCATCGTAATCTGCACGCGCTTCACGCGCCGAGACGTAATTCATGCCGCCGACATGCCGTACCATGCCCTTCAACTCCATCATCACGAGTGTCGAGGAAACTTTCGCCACCTCTAAACCCGTTTTTGCGCGAATTTCATCGACATGCGTTGGCTCATACGTCAACACACGCAAAAGCTGGGCTTCGATTTCATCACTCGGCAAAAGTTCACGCGCCGTGCGCTGTTCAGTAACGCGCGTCAGATCGAGTACTTCGAGAATATCGCGCGGGTTCAGCAACACATGCGCCCCATTCTGGATGAGTTTATTCGGTCCTTTGCTTTGCGGGGCAAAAATATTGCCGGGCACAGCAAAAACTTCACGTCCCTGCTCGACAGCAAAATTGGCGGTAATTAGCGCGCCGCTGGTTGCGCCCGCTTCGATGACAATGGTCGCCATCGACAAGCCGGAGATGATGCGATTGCGCGGTGGAAAATTGGATGCTTCGGGCGGCGTATCGGGCGGATAATCGCTTAGGATCGCACCTGACCCGGAAATTGCTTCCGCCAAATTACGATGTTCGGGCGGATAAATTCGATCCACGCCCGAACCCAAAACGGCAAAAGTGCGCCCCCCGGCATTGATGGCTGCCTGATGCGCAATCCCGTCAACGCCGCGCGCCAAACCACTCACAACGGTGACACCATTTTGGGCGAGAAAAGAAGCGATTTCTTCCGTCACTTGCCTGCCGTAGGAAGTTACACGGCGTGTCCCGACAATAGCGACTGCCCAAGCATCTTCTTCAACAAAGTCGCCGCGCAAATATAACACAGGCGGCGGCTGGGAGATTTCGCGCAGACGGGCGGGATAATCGGCATCATCCCATGTCATCACGCGAATATCTTTATCAACTGTTTTTTGCCAGAGCGCGTCCAGATCAACTTGCTCGCGGGCGGCGATAAAACGCTCAACGATACGTTTGTTCAATCCGGCAGCACGCAAATCTTCGGGGCTGGCTTCCCAAGCGGATTGGGCGTCACCAAAGAAATCGAGCAACGCCCGAAAACGGACGGCGCCGATGCCTTTGACGAGGTTGATCCCGATCCAGTAGCGTTTCATCTTTGGGGTTAGTCGTCGTCGCCGAGCAGACCGGGGAGCAGGTACACTTTCATTTGTGCGCTGTCCAAGTCCACGTCAAGGACGACTTCGGGAATGGCTGGGAGCAGGGTTTCCTGTCCGGAATCCGATTCCACTACATAGACGTCGTTCGCGCCTGTTTCCAGAATGTCCACAAGTTCGCCTAAAACTTCACCCGTTTCTTCGACGATGACTTCCAAACCAATCAGCTCAAAGTCGTAATATTCGCCTGCAGGCAGCGGGGGCCAATCGTTGACATCGACGTAGAGATAGGTGTTGCGATAAGCGCCAATTTCGTCGCGGTCATTAATGCCTTCAAAAGAGAGCAAAATGCCCTGTTTATGCATGCGACTGGTACGAATAGTGACGGGAAGATGGTCGTCGCCGAGATAGTATTTTGCGCCTGTTTTCAAGCGTTCAGGGAAGTCAGTCATAATCTCGGTCATAATTTCGCCGCGCACACCATGCGGGCGCCGCAACAAGCCGACGACTAAATAGACAGGCTCACCGTTGGGTGAGCCTGTTTTGGCGTTCGTTGAAAGTTCCGAGGCTGCCATTAGGGTTCCAGCACGTCAAGCGAAACTTTTTTCCCTTCGCGCTCGGCAGCGACTCGCAACAAGGCACGAATGGAATTGGCAACCCTGCCGCGTTTGCCAATGACACGTCCCATATCTTCTTTGGCAACGCTCAGTTCAAGATCGACATTGCGTCCGGAAACAAATTCGCGAACTTCAACTTCGTCAGGGTTATCAACCAAGGAACGGGCAATATATTCTGCTAACTCTTTCATATTACGCCCTTTCTAGCAATTAAAACCTGACGGGTCTTAAAGACCCGTCAGGTTTCTTTATGAATTAGTCGCGGCGCGTGCGGGAATCGGTGTTGCGCTCTTCCATCATTTTGGTGGATTCTTCCATGAGCACAGCAATGTCTTCGCCAGCTTTGAAACGTGCATAGCGATCCATAACGCCGGTGTAAGTCAAGACTTTCTTGACGGTGTCACTGGGTTGTGCGCCAACGCTCAACCAATGATAAATACGGTCTTCTTTTACTTCAACAGTAGAAGGTTCAGTGCGAGGGTTGTAGAAACCCAAGATTTCTAAAAAGCGACCATCACGCTGCTTTTCTTTGTCAGCAGCGACGATACGATAAGAAGGCTGTCCCTTCATGCCTACGCGGCGCAAGCGAATACGAACCATCGAATTAACTCCTCGAATTATTAGTGATTAGTTGTTATTGCTAGTTCTGATTAACTAGTCTTTTGCGATCATACTCCGGCAGGAAGTGAGGGCGCTGAAAGGGGGCGCGTCTTCGAGCCTTTTTCTGATCTAACCAAACAGACGTGAGAGACCACGTCCGCCAGATTTTTGTAAGGTTTTGAACAATTTCCGTGTCTCACGGAACTGTTTTATCAGCCGATTGACATCCTGCACCTGATTGCCAGAACCGGCAGCAATCCGCCGGCGGCGGCTGGCGTTTAATATATCAGGATTTCGGCGTTCTTGCTTGGTCATTGAATTCAAGATGGCTTCCGTGCGCTTAAGCTGCGCTTCCATCTCTTCAGGTGGGATATTGCGTGCCGCCTGCCCCATCTGACCGGGCAACATATCCATCAACTGCCCAAGCGGTCCCATTTTGCGCACCTGCTTCATCTGATCCATCCAGTCTTCGAGCGTAAAATCGCCACTCATCAACTTGGCTGTTTGTTCTTCGGCGACTTTCTGATCGAAAGCAGCTTCCGCCTTTTCGATCAAGCCGATCATATCACCCATCCCCAGGATGCGGGACGAGAGCCGCCCCGGATCGTACGATTCTAGGGCATCTAATTTTTCGCCGGTGCCCAGAAACTTGATCGGCACCCCCGTTACCGAGCGAATGGAGATTGCCGCCCCACCGCGTGCATCACCATCCATCTTGGTCAAGACCAAGCCTGTCAAATCAAGCGCGTCACGGAAACCCTGCGCAATCGGCAACGCTTCCTGACCGATCATCGAATCGACCACCAATAAAATCTCAACCGGATGCGTGCTTTTCGCCACTGCACGGATTTCACCCATCAGGGTTTCATCCATCTGCGAACGACCGGCAGTATCAACAATCAGAATAGAATAGCCACCTTTTTCAGCTTGGCTATGTGCTTTCTTAGCGAGCTTCTCCGGCTTGAGACCTTCTTCCCAGAAAACAGGCACATCGATGCGTTTACCGAGCGCCATCAACTGCTGAGCCGCTGCAGGACGATAAGGATCGCCAGCCGCAAGCATGACGCGCTCGCCTTTTCCACGCAGAGACTTGGCAAGTTTGCCTGCCACAGTCGTTTTACCAGCACCTTGCAACCCAACCAGCAAGATTACACGCGGCTTGGGACCACTAAACTGAAGTGGCGCCGGCTCTCCAAGCGTAGAAATCAACTCGTCATGGACAATTTTAATAATCTGCTGACCGGGATTAAGGGCTTTGCTCACTTCGGCACCCACGGCTCGCTCGCTAACGCGCGCAACAAAATCTTTGACAACGCTATAATGCACATCCGCTTCTAATAATGCAAGACGGACTTCGCGCATCGCAGCCTTCACATCCGCTTCAGATAATTTGCCGCGGCGTTTGAGTTTGTCAAAGACTTCGTTTAATCTTCCGGTAAGTGTTTCGAACAAAATAATCCCTCAAGAATTGGGTCTGAGTAAAAAGCCGTCAGATTTTAGCGTGGAAAATCGTGACGGTCAAGGGAAAAACCGACTTTCTTCTTTAATATAGCGCAATTAAAAGTTGACGCATCCCCCGCAAACGAGTATCATCCACCCCACCTCAGGTCGGTCGGGCGATCGCGGCGTCGTTGGCGTCGAGGAAAGTCCGCACTTCACAGGGCACGCTGCCGAGGAAAGCTCGGGACGGAGCAATCTGTCGGATTAGGACCACAGAAACAAGTAGCCCCTCACCCCAACCCTCTCCCAAAGGGAGAAGGAGTCGGATGATGGGTCATAGTGAAACGGTGGTGTAAGAGACCACCAGCGTGCGCAGCAATGCGCACGGCTAGGTAACCCCCATGCGGAAGCAAAGCCAAGCAGAGATGATGCGCTGCCCGCGCTAACCATCTCGGGTAGGCTGCACAGATAGATGATCGCCCAAGAGCGCTCGCGCTCCGGACAAAATGCGGCTTATAGACCGACCTGAGGGTCTTTTTTATCCCCCCGCAATCTTGACCTTATATCCCAATTTCTCTAACATCACGGCAATTTTCTGGCGCTGTTCGCCCTGAATTTCAATGACGCCATTCTTCACTGTGCCCCCTGTGCCGCAGACTTTTTTAAGCTTTTTCGCCAGCGCCTTCATATCTTTTTCGCTCAAGACCAGATTTTTAACCAGCGATACGCCCTTGCCTCCGCGTCCTTTGGATTCGCGGTGTAGATAGACGGTCTGTTGGTTGGGCGGCAGGGATTTTGTGG
>JANTFU010000090.1 GCA_024763295.1 Anaerolineales bacterium | reverse complement strand
CGTCACTTCGGCAC
Source organism: Anaerolineales bacterium (assembly GCA_024763295.1). Taxonomy (GTDB): domain Bacteria; phylum Chloroflexota; class Anaerolineae; order Anaerolineales; family Villigracilaceae; genus Desulfolinea. The sequence continues at coordinate 8,333 of JANTFU010000090.1, read as the reverse complement.
GGAAAAAGTGCACCATTGCTGTTGTAAATTGATTCGCGCCAAGCTCGTAGCCGCGATAAGTCCAGACGGGTTCGGTGGAGTCGGGAGTGGGTTTATGTTTAGATGGCATAATTCTTCAAGAGTGACAAGCGTAACAAGAGAGACAAGGGGAATAAAGGGGACAAGGGTTTATCGCATAAAGCGGTGCAAAAGATAGCCTGTTTTGGTGCGGAGCTTTTCGGCTGCATCAATTTTATCAAGAGTGGCGTATTTTAGGTCTTCCGCGAGGGTAATGTTAACTCATGCGCTCTCTGCCAAACCAATAACTCACGAAAACCTTTTCCATCACGAGTATAATTTTCAGCCATCAACAACCTCCTTTGTCACCCTTGTCACCTTCATTTGCCTCGTAATTTTTGCATCCCCAACAACGCCGCTAACAACATAGGATCGACATCCGCTTCAGGCAAATCAACTTTGTATAAATCGGCGTTTTGCGCCCTTTCGCGCAACGATTGCCAAAGCAGCTTACGTTCATCATCTTTAACCACCAGATCGTTCAATGTTTCAGCCGCAAGCAAATATTCGCCCGTAGTGTAGAGAAATGTCAGGCGTTTCCATTTGGCAGCTTTGACGGGGACGGGCAGTTTTTCCAGCGCACCGAGCTGGATTTTGTAATATTCTTCGTGGGCGCGGGGATGGTCGGCTTCGTCGCGCAGGAGTTCGGCGCGGGTGAGCATTTCGTGTCCATGCACAGGAGCGACGAACTCGATTTGTCCGCCACGCTGTCCAAAAGCGGAGGGTTGATAAAAGGCGAGGTAATCGACGGAAATTACTTTTGGGGCACGCCGCAAGGGAATACGATACCAACCCAACAGGCGCGCGAGTTCCATATCGCGGGGCGAGGGCATCACACAAACGAGCACTAAATCCGTTTTTGAGAGCATGGGCTAATTTTATCATCCCAACACCCACCTGATCTCTCCCAAATACAAAAAAGAAGAAAAGATTAAAAGAAAAATCCCGAACTCTTTAAGAATTCGGGATTTTACATTGACGATTTAGAGCAAGCCAACGTCTTCGTTGAATTTCTCGATCAGTTTGTCAATTTCATCTGCCTGTGTTTGAAGGTCAGTGAAGTAACTGGCATCGTACCACTGCGACTGAATTTCTCCGTAGGTTTTGCCCTGCTGCTCAACCCAGGTGTAGTATTTCAGGTTGTGAATGCGGCGGCGGTCAACATAACGCAATTCTTCAAGATTGTCGGTGGTCTGCCCTTGAAGCCAGCGCGCAAAGTCAGCAGCGGCGTTCGCTTCAGTGTAGGCACCCATTTCTTCGTGCATTTCCGCAATGCGGGAGTTGTAGAGTTCCATCGAGTCGGTCAAAACAGTGACCATGACATCGTTTTTACCCATCTCATAATATTTTGCGGCTTTGATTGCCGAAAGCACGTTCGAGATACCAGAGAAGCCCAACAAATCAAGTTGCGAGACGATTTCTTCCGGCACGCCCTGTTTGCGCAGATAGTCTTGACCGGCTTTCTCATTGAAGAGACGGCTAAGATTGACCACCGCATTGTCGTCAATCGCTACGACCATGTCGGTATTCTTGGTGTTGTGAATCCACGGGACGTGCTTATCGCCGATGCCTTCGATGCGGTGTGCGCCGAAGCCATTTTCGAGCAAGGTCGGGCATTGGAGCGCTTCACTGGCAACAACGACGCTGTTGGGATAAAGCTGTTTCAGGTAATCGCCGCTGGCGATAGTGCCGGCAGAACCGGTTGCCGAAGCCAAACCGCGATAGGTATCATTCGGTCCCATGACGGCTTTGAGCATCTCTTCGATGGCGTGTCCGGTGACTTCGTAATGCCAGAGATAATTCCCAAACTCATCAAACTGATTGAAAATCATCAGGTCTTCACCCGATTCGCGCAATTCCCAACATTTATCAAAAATTTCTTTTACGTTCGATTCGCTGCCGGGGGTTTTAATGGTCTCGCCAGCCACGCCAGCCAACCAATCAAAACGTTCTTTCGACATTTCTTCGGGCAAAATTGCAATCGATTCACACGCCAAAAGCGCCGAATCGTATGCACCACCGCGGCAATAATTTCCCGTGGAGGGCCAAACGGCTTTCTGCGTGGTCGGGTCAAATTGTCCCGTCACCAAACGCGGCACCAAACAACCGTAAGCGGCACCAACTTTGTGCGCACCGGTCGGGAACCACTTCCCCACCAAAACAACGATGCGCGCGTCTACGCCCGTCAATTCGCTCGGCAATTCAAGATAATTTACGCCGCCAAATTGCCCGCCGGTTGGCACAGGCTCATTCTTCCAAGTGATGCGGAAAAGATTTAAAGGATTAATATCCCAAAGCCCCACGTTTTTCAATTGTTCTTTGATTTTATCGGGAATCAATTCCGGATTTTTCATCTGCGCCAGCGTGGGCAGAATAATATTTCGTTCGCGAGCACGTTTTACAGCACGCTCACGGCGTTCTTCCATGACAGTCAGGTCAATTTTAGCCATTTTTTATCTCCTAAGATGTATTTTTTTTAGAGAGGAATATCGAATTTGTCAGACAACTTGGATTATATACCAGTTTGGATGAAGCGCATAGAGCGAAAGCAAAGTTGTCTGACATTTGACCGCATCGCGCGTGAATTTTGGCTTGGTTCCAATATGGACGGTGAGTGCCAGAAAACAAAAGTAGCGCATTGCATTCCCAAGAATATGTTGTTCTACGCTTCAGCAAGACAATACCGAATTGCAACGCACTTTTCACTTCGCTTCAAGTGCAATGCAGTTCTACGGATTTCACGTTACAATACCCTTATGGATAAAATCACTCTCATCGCCACGACCACCTTCGGTTTGGAAGCGGTCGTTAAACGCGAATTGCTCGCGCTCGGTTTTCAAGAATTAAATGTCTCGGAGGGCAGAATTGAGTTTGACGCCACACCCGCCGACATCCCGACCGCCAATCTCTGGCTGCGCTCAGCAGATCGTGTGCTGGTCAAAATAGGCGAATTTGAAGCCAAAGATTTCGACACGCTTTTTGAAGGTGCCAAAGCTCTCCCTTGGGATGCCTGGATTCACGAGAACGGTGCATTTCCGGTCAGCGGCGTGTCGGTCAAATCGCAATTGGAGAGCGTGCCTGCCTGCCAGTCTATTGTCAAAAAAGCGATCGTCGAAAAGCTCAGTCAGGAGTACGGCACAAATTGGCTGCCCGAAGATGGGGCACAATTTCCCGTAAAAGTTTCCATCCATAAAGATATGGCATTGCTGACCATCGATACCTCCGGTAGCGGGCTAACGCGGCGCGGCTACCGCATCCATGCCGGGATGGCGCCGCTCAAAGAGACGCTGGCGGCGGCGCTGGTTCAACTCAGTTTTTGGAACAAGGAACGTCTGCTGATTGACCCGATGTGCGGTTCAGGAACCATTTTGATCGAAGCCGCCATGCTTGGACGCAACATCGCGCCCGGGCTAAAGCGTACGTTCGCATCTGAAGATTGGGACAGAGTCCCGTTTACCGCGTGGAACCAAGCCAGAGACCACGCGCGTTCCGCCATTAAATCCGACGTGGAGCTTCAGCTTTTCGGCTACGATGTCGACGAGGAAATGGTCGCTGCATCCAAAGCCAACGCCAAAGCGGCGGGCGTGGCGAAAGACATCCGATTTGAGAAAAAGGATATCCGCGACTTGTGGATCGATCAGGAATACGGCGTTTTGATTTCGAATTTCCCGTATGGCATCAAGCTCGGCGATTTTCGGGAGTTGAACAATATTTATATTTCCTTCAACAAAACTTTCCGCAAGAAAAAGGGCTGGTCGATTTATGTGCTGACGGCGGATAAAAAATTCCCCGATTATTTCAAACGCGATAAGCCGAGCCGCGTGCGCAAGCTCTTCAACGGCTCGATTCAGGTGCAGTATTACCAATATTTTGGCGAGCGACCGCCGAGGGAATAGCAGAAAATGATTTTTGTCGATAAACCCTATCTCTCAGACTTCGTCAAAGAAACCAGCAAAAAGCATGATCTGCCGATCGTCGACACGCCTGCCGCGCGCGTGTTTGGCTTAGGCAAAGGCGACAACTTGATTAGCGAAAGCGACGCAACTAATTGGTTACGCGCAAATTCTGACACGCGAATTTACACCATTTCCGAGAACGCAATTGGTTGGATTACAAAAAATCTTGCGTTCACCGATTTGCCGGAAAAGATCGAGATTTTCAAGAACAAAGCCAAGTTCCGCGAGTTGATGCGCCCGATGCTGCCTGATTTTTATTTTCGGGAAGTGCCTTTCAGCGAAATCGCCGCTCTCGACACGAGCGAGATTCCCCTGCCGTGCGTTATCAAGCCGAATGTCGGCTTTTTTAGTTTGGGCGTGCATCCAGTGAATCAAGCCGAAGATTGGCAGCATGTCAAAGAGGCGATCCAAGCCGAAGTCCGCGAGCGAGACGCGCTCTATCCTGCCGAAGTTTTGAATACCGCATCCTACATCATTGAAGAAATGATCGAGGGCGAGGAATTCGCCTTCGACGCCTACTTCGATGAGCAGGGCGCGCCCGTCATCTTGGGCATTTATCATCATATTTTCTCGTCCGCAGACGACGTCAGTGACCGCATGTATTGCACGTCAGCGCAAATCATACAGGAAAATTTGGGCGAGTTTAGCGCGTGGCTGGGCAAAATTGGCGCGCTGGCGGGAATGCGCAACTTCCCCGTCCATGTGGAGGTGCGCCGCACGGAAAAAGGGATTGTGCCGATCGAGGTCAATCCGCTCCGTTTTGGCGGCTGGTGCACAACGGCAGATACAACCGCTGCGGCGTATGGCTTCAATCCCTACGTCTATTATTTTGAAAATAAGCGCCCGAATTGGGATGAGATTTTAGCAACGCGCGCGGGCAAAACCTACAGCATGGTGATTTTGGATAACATCAGCGCACACGCCAATCGTGAAATCAAATCTTTTGATTATGACGCGCTCCTGCAACGCCTCGAAAATCCGCTCGAACTGCGTAAGCTCGACCATCACGAATATCCGATTTTTGGTTTTCTTTTCATGGAAACCAGCGCAGACAACGCCGCAGAACTAGATTGGGTGCTAAAAACGGATTTGCGGGCGTTTATACAGATTTAAGACTGCATTGCGCCTGCGTAAGACCCGATGTGCATCGCATCCGTTCGGATGCAACGCACTACTTGATAATTTCGCCGACCATCACGTCCCCTTCGGCTTTCAACAATTTAACCTGATCGACTTGATTCCAGCGCGGCTCGGATGCGGTCGCTCGGACGCGCAGATAATTCCCCGTCAGCCCCTGCATCGTCCAACCCGCATCGCTCATGCTTTGGTTTGATTCCCATAAAACAGGCATCGTCTCGCCGATAAATTTCTGCCGATAAGCCTCCCCCATCTCAGCAAATACCGCGCGAAGGGCAGCATTCCGCTCCTTACGAATTGCCTTCTCAACCTGCTCTTTCATGCGGGAGGCAGGCGTTCCGGGGCGTGGCGAGTAGGTGAAGATGTGCCCGTCCGCAAAACCGATTTCTTGCACATAGTCGAGCGTTTCGGCAAATTCGGCTTCGGTCTCGCCGGGGAAACCCGCAATCACATCGGTCGTGATAGCGACATCAGGCATCACGTCACGCGCAGCAGCGACCAAATCGCGGAACGCGGCACGCGATGTGTTGCGGCGCATCCGACGCAGAACGGTATCGCTGCCAGATTGCAACGGAAGATGCAAATGTCGCATCATGCGCGGATCACGCCAGAGTTCAAAGAGGTCGGGCTCGAGTTCCCACGGCTCCAACGATGAAAGTCGCAAACGCGGTGTGGAGGTTTCGTTTAGGATTGTGCGGATCAAAGCCCCCATCCTAGCCTTCTGGAAAAGAAACCGCTTCGCGCCCCGAGGAGGGAAGGGACTGGTTCTCCCCCCTTCGGGGGGAGATGCCCGATAGGGCAGATGGGGGCTTTCCCACGAACCCAAATGCACGCCCGTCAGCACAATCTCCTGCGTGCCGCCATCCAGCGCCGACTGAATATCAGCAAGAATATCCTTGATCGGGCGAGAATAGCCCGATCCACGTGCAACGGTCGTGATGCAGAAGGTACATGCGTTATCACAGCCATCCTGTACTTTGATGAAGGCGCGGGTGCGGGAGCGCAATCCCGGCAAGGGAACACGTTCCAATGGTTCAAGGTCGAAGGTTGCAGGGGAAAGGTTGAGTAGGTCGGGGACAAGGGTTTCTTTTGCTGCGTTGAGCACAACCTTATTCGAGAGCTCGGCGGCTTTTTCGGGTTCCATTGTCACCCAACAGCCGGTGGCGACAATCTCGTCCACGCCGGCGCGTTTGGCACGCCGAAGCACTTTGCGCGAATCTGCCGCCGCCTGCGATGTGACCGTGCAGGTATTCACAACGGCTAAATCGGCGACATTTGCCTCACCAACGATCTCATGTCCCGCCGCGCGAAATTGGCGCGCGATGCGCTCGATCTCTGCCTGATTAAGTCGGCAGCCAATTGAATCAAGGTAGATTTTCATAGGGGCTGATTTTATCGCATTTCTGATAGAACGCGAATTTTGCAGATTGCGCCGATTTACGCGGATTTTTTTGATTAACCGAGTAAGGACGGGATAACCCCACCCTTACATCTTTTAAATTTCATCCGTGAAAACCCGTCAAATCCGTATCATCCGCGTTCTATTTCTTCTCCTGCCCCTTCGCAATCTTCTCTTGCAAATGCTCTGGCCATTTTGAAACATCTTCGGAGGGATAAATCTCAATTTCGGGACCATCCTGCTTTAGCAGATCGGACGTTTTGCAACCCAAAATAAATTTCGCCGCCGCGAGCCCCGACGCCGTCGCCCCCGAAACACCATGACTAAGCGTACTCGCCCCACACATATACAGCCCCTCGATTTCAGTCCTAATCGGGAAAGCACCCGGTCCCACTTGGCGCATCGACTTCGAGATACCGTACTGGTTGCCGCGCGTGGCGTTGATATAATGCTCGTTCGTCAGCGGGGTTGCCAAATTCCAGTAGACGATATGCTTGCTAATGCCGGGTACGCGTTTCTCCAAAAAGCTAAAGAGTTTCCACGCCAATTCTTCTTTTTCGGCTTCGTAGTCGGCGGGGCGGGCTTTATGTTCTGATCCCGACCATTTTTCAAAGGCGGCGTAATCCACAAAAGTAAAGGCTTCGCAAGTATGCACGCCATCGTGCATCTTCGACGGGTCTTTGAGCGTCGTCACAGTCAGGAACATCGAGCCGGGTGCGTCGGCGTGTAAAATATGGTCGCCCATGCCACGCTTATACAAAGCGTCCACATCCGCATTCTCGTAGAACCAGAAGTTACCGGAATCCAGCCCGGCTTTGCGCAAATCCATATCCACTGCAAAGAACAAGCTCAGGGCGGAGACCGAATACGTCACGGTATCCAGTTTTTTGACCAGTTTTTTAGACAGGAATTCCCGTCCAATTAATTTGCCGAACGTGACTTCCGGATCCGCATTGGATACCACGTTTTTGACTTGGATTTCTTCCCCGTCAGCAAGCCGGACGCCGATCACTTTCCCGTTTTCGAGCAGGATTTTTTCAACCGAAGTTTCGAGACGAATCTCGCCCCCGGCTTGCTTCAGCTCCCGAACAAATGCCCGAGGAATGGCAAAAGCGCCGCCAAGCGGATAGTAGCCGCCGTTGAAATAATGGTGCATAATGCCCGCCTGCACAAAAGCGGAGACCTGCGAAGGCGGCATCCCGTGATCGCCCGACTGCCCGGCAAGGATGCCTTGCAGCGTGGGGTCGCTGATGAAATGCTCAATCAAATCCTGCCCCGATTTGACCGCCCAACGCATGAGCGAAAGGGCACTGCCGCCCGCCTTGACCGCGTCGGCTGGATTTTTGACCTTGCCGAGATTGTTTAGCCCGACAACCATCTTTTCGACCATTTCGATATAGCCTTCGATGCCCTCGGCTTCGTGCGGGAAATATTCGATCAGCTTGGCTTTGAGATTTTCCTTGCCTTTGGGGAAATCGTACCGCTTATCGCCGATGACGATATGATCGTAGCCCTCGGGGTTGAGTTCAACAAATTGCAGATGCTTCGAGACGCCCAAGCCGCGATAGGTGCGGTTGAGACTGCCGCCCGGCTCAATCCCGCCAATATAGTGAACGCCGGGGCTAAAGCGATAACCATTGAGCGTGAAAGAATGCGTCCAGCCGCCCGGAACGTCGTGCTGTTCGCAGACGAGTACTTTCTGCCCCGCTTGCGCGAGAGCAACCGCGGCGGTCAGCCCGCCTGCGCCTGAACCGATGATGAGGGTGTCGTATTGGGTCATTTTC
>JANTFU010000089.1 GCA_024763295.1 Anaerolineales bacterium | reverse complement strand
TTTACTCCAAAATCGCTGGGGCGGACGCGGCATCCTGCTTGGTATGATTCCCGGCGTACCGCCCGCTGAAGTCGTCATTCTTGGCGCGGGCGTGGTTGGCACCTATGCAGCACGCGCTTTTCGTGGTTTGGGCGCACACGTTACGGTGCTAGACAATAATATAAACGCCCTGCAAAAAATTGGCGAAGACCTGTGCGGCGTGGTCACAATGGTCTCGACACCCCGCAATATCGAACGGGCAACGGGTTACGCGGACGTTGTCGTCGGGGCAGTACTTTCGCCCGGCGAACGAACCCCTGTACTCGTCACGCGCGAAATGGTGCGCGCCATGAAGCCGCGCTCTGTTTTCCTCGATGTCAGCATCGATCAAGGCGGCTGCTCCGAAACATCGCGTCCTACTACGCACGAAAATCCCGTTTATATTGAAGAAGAAGTCACCCACTACTGCGTGCCGAATCTCTCGTCCATGGTCGCGCGGACTGCCACGCATGCCTTTGTCAACGCGGTTGTGCCTTATTTGCTCGAACTGACCAAGCGCGGTATCGACGATGCCATCACCAATATTCCCGCTCTGAGCCGCGCTGTCAGTACTTATCAGGGTGAAGTTCGCCGTCTCTCGCGGCACACGAAAGAGGCATAAGATGGACTGGCGAAGCATGTACAAAGACCGCATTATGACGGCGGACGAAGCTATCGAAGCTATCCAGTCGGGCAATCGGCTCTTTCTAACCGGCAATGTTTCTGTGCCCTACCGCCTGCTGGATGCGCTCGTTAAACGCGCTCCAAAATTGCAGGATGTAGAAATTTGCCAAGCGCTGACGGTTGGTGCGCCAGCCTATGTGGGACCGGAAATGGAAGGACATCTGCGCGTCAACACGATGTTCATCAGCGACAATATCCGTCGCGCCGTACACGAGGGACGCGCCGACTTTACCCCCGTTTTGCTCTCGGAATTTCCACTTTTGTTCAAAAACGGACATCTACCGTTAGATGCCGCCCTAATTCATGTCTCGTTACCCGATGAACACGGCTTCTGTAGTTTGGGTGTCGAAGTCGGGCTAACCAAAACTCCCGCAGAAAGCGCCAAAATCGTCATTGCTGAAGTCAACGAGCAAATGCCGCGCTCGCTGGGGGATGCCTTCATCCACGTCAGCAGATTGAACTACATCGTGCCGGTTAGCTATCCCATCGCCGAAATGCCGATGGGCGACGGCGACCCCACTCCGGAAATCGAAGCGATGGCAGCCTACATCGCTGACCTAATCCCTGACGGAGCAACCATGCAAATGGGCATCGGCGCCGTACCGGACGCAGTCCTGAAATATCTCTACGACAAAAAGGATCTCGGCGTGCATACCGAGTTGTTCTCCGACGGTGTGATCGATCTCGTCGAAGCGGGCGTGCTGACCAACGCCGCAAAAACCTTACATCAAGGCAAAATTGTGGCAGGCTTCGTCATCGGCACCAAACGCCTCTACGATTGGGTCAATGATAACCCGCTCATCGAAATGCACCGCACAGAATATGTAAACGATCCCTTTGTGGTGGCACAAAACGAGAAGATGGTCGCGATTAACTCTGCTATAGAAATCGACCTAACCGGGCAAGTCTGTGCAGACAGCATCGGACCCAAACTTTACAGCGGCGTTGGCGGGCAGCTCGACTTCATCTACGGTGCATCGCGTTCAAAAGGCGGCGTGCCGATTATTGCCCTGCCCAGCGATACGACCACACGCAGCGGCAAACGCTTTAGCCGCATCACCGGCATGTTGAAACAGGGTGCTGGCGTAGTAACTACCCGCAACCATGTCCGCTATGTGGTGACCGAGCATGGCGTGGCTGACTTGTATGGCAAAACCATTCGTCAGCGGGCGCAGGCACTCATCAATATCGCACACCCCGATTTCCGCGCAGATTTGCGAAAACAAGCACGCGAGTTAAATTATTTCTAAAGCAAGCATCCTGCCCATATCGACAACAGCGGGCAGAGACTTATCAATTGCAAGGAAAAATATGAATAGAAAAGCAAAAATTGTCGCGACCATTGGTCCGGCATCCGAAAGTGAAGAAGTTCTTGAAGCACTAATCTTGGCGGGCATGAATGTCGCCCGCCTGAATTTTTCGCACGGTACCCATCAGGGACATGCCGAACGACTCGAAAAAATCCGGCGTCTCTCGAAGAAGCTCGAACGCTCTGTCGGCATCTTGCAAGATTTGCAGGGTCCAAAAATTCGTATTGGAAAACTGGATACGCCCATGCAGTTAAATATAGGCGAGCGGATCTGTTTTTATGCTGAGGGAGCGGCGCGTATAAAGTGCAAAGAAAAGAATATCCCGGTTGCTTTTCACGAGTTGTTTTCAACCGTCCATGAAAACGATCCCATGTTGCTTGATGATGGCAGGCTGACCATGAAAGTAATCAGCGTCAACGACAACCATCTGGAAGCGGAAGTGGTCGTCGGCGGGGTTCTGACTTCCCATAAGGGTATCAACCTTCCCGGTGTGCGTTTGGATATCTCTGGATACACCGAAAAAGATCGGGCGGATCTCCAATTTGGGGTCGAGCATGGCGTTGACGCTGTCGCTATATCCTTTGTACGCACCGCTGAAGATGTCATTGAAGTCCGCAAAGAGATGGAGCGCTTTGCGAATGGCTATCCTGCACCGATGCTCATTGCAAAAATTGAACGTCCTGAAGCGATTGATAATCTTGACGCAATTTTGGATGTTGTAGACGGCGTGATGGTCGCACGCGGCGACTTGGGAGTGGAAATGCCCCCGGAGCGTGTGCCCGTGCTCCAAAAAATGATTATCGAAAAAGCCACTCGGCGTGCAAAGATTGTGATTACGGCGACGCAAATGCTCGAAACGATGATCCACAACCCGCTGCCCACGCGCGCAGAAGCATCGGATATTGCGAACGCAATTTTCGATGGGACGGATGCGGTTATGCTCTCAGCTGAATCGGCAGCGGGCGATTACCCGGTCAAGTCGGTCAAGATGATGGAGCGCATCATCCTGGAAGCGGAATCGCACAGCCGCGAATGGGGGCGCGTGCTGGAGCGCCGCATAGGTTTAGGCGAAGGGGATGCAGCCTCGATGTCACGCGCGGCACGCGAATTAGCAAATGATGAAGATGTGACAGCCGTGGCGGTTTTCACCTCGCAGGGCAGCACGGCTTGGCTAGTTTCAAAAATTCGTCCGGCAAAACAGATTTTGGCGTTCACGCCCGTCGAGATGACCTATCGAAAGATGGCGTTCTTATGGGGCGTTTACCCCCATTTGGTGCCTTACGCCCACTCACTCGAAGAAATGATCGGTTTTATGGATGAAGAACTGGTCAGACGCGGGGTTAAAAAAGGTGAGCAGGTCGTTTTAATTTGCGGCTTCCCGGTTGGCGTGCCCAAACCACCGAATATGGCGCTTTTACATATTGTTGGCGAGGCGAGCTAAGGGACAAAGATTACATAAAGTGCAAAATTTCAGTCCCTGAGCGGAGTACAGAACGCTAGAGAAGTGCGTAGTCGAAGAGCGATTCCCAGAGAACGCCGTCCTTCGACTTCAGCCTCAACGACTGTCGCCTGCCGCTCAGAAACTGGGACAACTTTCTATGTTCCTTAATTCTCATTCCTAAAAAACGCCAAACAGCGCAAAACCAGCGCTTTTTATCCGTTCTAAAACAGACAAGGAAAAACACTATGAAAATTAATCGTATTATCACCATCGTACTCGACAGCGTCGGCATTGGCGAAGCCCCCGACGCCGCAGATTTTGGCGATGTCGGCGCAAACACGCTCGGCAATATCGCCCAAGCCGTTGGAGGGCTAAAACTCCCCAATCTCGAAAAAATGGGCTTAAGCAACATCGCCATTCTTGACGGACTGAAGCCCCAACTAGCACCGACTGCCGCCTACGGCAAAATGGCAGAAGTCTCCGCCGGTAAAGATACCACTGCCGGGCATTGGGAGTTAGCGGGCATCCATCTGCATCAATCTTTCCCCACCTATCCAAACGGCTTCCCTGCCGAGGTCATGGACGCCTTCGCCGAGCAAACCGGTCGCGGCTGGCTGGGCAATTATCCCGCATCCGGCACCGTCATCATCGACGAGTTGGGCAAAGAGCATCTCGAAACCGGCAAACTAATCGTCTACACATCCGGCGACAGCGTCTTCCAGATTGCGGCGCACGAGGAAATCGTCCCCGTCGAGGAACTTTATCGCTATTGCAAGATTGCACGCGAAATTCTGCGCGGCGAACATGAAGTCAGCCGGGTCATTGCCAGACCCTTTATTGGGGAGCCCGGCAATTTTACGCGTACCGCTAACCGCCACGACTATTCAGTAGTGCCCCCTGAACCGACCGTCCTCGATAACCTCAAGGAAGCCGGTTTATCGGTACTCGCCATCGGCAAAATCAACGATATTTACGTCGGGCAAGGCATCAGCGAAGCGATTCACACCGAAAGCAATCTGGATGGCATCCAAAAAACCATCGCCGCGCTCAAAAGCCATCCCCAACGCGGCATGATCTTCACCAATCTGGTCGATTTTGATGCCAAATTCGGACATCGCAACAATCCGCAAGGCTACGCGGACGCGCTCGCCGAGTTCGACAAGCACCTGCCCGAAATTCTGGACGGCATGAACGACGACGATCTGCTCATCATCACCGCCGATCATGGCAACGATCCCTGCTTCCCCGGCACCGACCACACCCGCGAATATGTTCCAATTTTGCTTGCAGGCACAGCCGTCAAAGCTGGCACGAATATCGGCGTGCGTTCCACTTTTGCCGATATGGCAGCCACCATCGCCGATATTTTCGAGATATCCGCCCCGCGCCAAGGGCACTCCTTCAAAAACAAAATCATATAGCAAAGCCAAATAAATTATGGTATAAAGTAGATAACCCTGCTATGCAGGTGATGTCGCACTCACAGTTTTGTACCAACACTTACTAATATGGGCTCCCCATCTCTCGGAGATGACGCGATAGGCTCGAGCCAAGGCGGAAGCTCTGCGGAAGGAACCCGACCTGTGAAAACAGGTTCAAAACATAGCGGCACACGGCATTGGCGGGGTTATCCTTTGCGGGTACCCTCGCAAAAGAAGGCATCCTCTCACGAGGATGTCTTTTTCTTTATAACAGCGCAAGAAACGGGTGTCCATTATAGAAAACATCGACTAAACTTGGCAAACTTCACCATAAGGAAACGCCATGCCTCCTACTTTTGAACAAGCCGCCAAAGACTACGCCACCGTCGCCCAAGCCATTCGCTATATCGAAGCGCAACAACACAACCAACCCACACTTGCAGAAATTGCCGCCAGCGTCCATCTCAGCGAATATCATTTTCAGCGCCTCTTCACACGCTGGGTCGGCATTAGCCCCAAGCGCTTTCTCCAATTTCTGACCAAAGAGAACGCCAAACGCCTCCTCGCCGAGCGTTCTCTCCTCGATGCCGCCTACCAAGCCGGTCTTTCAGGCGCGGGGCGACTTCACGATCTACTCGTCCAAACCGAAGCGGTCACTCCCGGTCAAATCCGTCAACGCGGTGCGGGGCTGGAAATCCACTATGGCACGCAGCCATCGCCTTTTGGCGCGTGTTTCATCGCCACGACCAAACGCGGTATCTGTCGCCTTTCCTTTGAGCCTGAAAAAGCCTTAGAAACCCTTCAAACGGATTATGAAAATGCCACGCTCATACCGGATTCCGCGCAAGCACAGACTCTCATCGAGCGCATTTTCACGCCCGCCAAAAACGGAACGCCCCTGCCCCTCGACTTGCGAGGCACGAATTTTCAGATTCAAGTCTGGGAAGCGTTGCTGCGCATCCCGCCTGGACAGTTGGTTGCCTACAATGATATTGCCGCAGCCATCGGCAACCCGAACGCCATCCGCGCAGTCGGGACGGCGGTTGGCAAAAACCCAGTCCCGCTGCTAATTCCCTGTCACCGCGTCATCCGCGCGACGGGCGAGTTTGGTCAATATGCCTTCGGTAGTGAACGTAAAAAAGCCATTTTAGGATGGGAAATGGCACAAATTGAAAACTAAAGTGCGTTGCATCCACAGGATGCGCTGCACTTGCTAACCCGACTGCAACGCACCTTGCAGGTGCAATGCAGTCTAAAGCGTAGGTCACGTTTTCAACGTGACAAAATCACTCGCAAAGAAGTCACGCTACAAGCGTGACCTACAAAAAATAACATGACAACACTCAACAAAAACACACGCATCTGGATCGCTCTGATTGCGGTCTACATCATCTGGGGCTCAACCTATCTCGCCATTCGCTATGTGGTCGAAAGCATCCCTCCCTTCACCGCTGCCGGGATGCGCTTTCTTAGCGCAGGCGCGTTGCTCTACGCTTGGCGCATCGCCAAAGGCGACCCCATCCCCACGCGCCGCCAATGGCGGGATGCAGGCATCATCGGCTTGCTGCTTTTGCTCGGCGGAAACGGCTTGGTTTCGTGGGCGGAGCAATTTGTCCCGTCCGGAATTGCGGCGCTGCTGATCAGTACCGTACCAATTTGGATGGTCTTGATCGAATCTTTACGCCCCGGCGGGGAAAAGGCAAAACTGCGCGCGATTATTGGCTTGGTGCTTGGTTTTGCTGGTGTGGCGCTGATGATTGGTCCCGGCGAATTAAGCGCGGAAATCAGGCAGTTGCATCCGCTAGGATTAATCGCTTTGCCGATAGCGGCGCTGCTCTGGTCACTTGGCTCGGTCTATGCCAAAAGCGCGGACTTGCCAAAATCATCGCTGATGACGACCAGCGCAGAGATGCTGATCGGGAGTGCGGGCTTGTTTCTTTTCGGCGCAATGCAGGGAGAGTGGGCAATTTTTTCGCTCGCCGACACTTTACCGGCATCATGGATCGGGCTGGTTTATTTGGCGATTGTCGGGTCTTTGGGCGGCTTTGTGGCGTATGCTTATTTGTTGCAAAATGCGCCAATTTCGCTGGTTTCGACGTATGCGTATGTGAATCCGGTCATCGCGTTGTTACTGGGGGCGGCAATTGCGCAAGAATCACTTGACGGGCGAACCATCCTTGCTGCGGTGGTCATTTTGGGAGCAGTCATCTTGATTACGACGGGCAAGGGCAAATCGAAGCGTAGCAAGCCAAAATCCACGCACGAGGCGCAACTTCCCAAAAGTGATGATTCTTGAAAACTTCTTCGCTTTCCCAAGCGGGAAAAGTTGGCAAAACACAGTTCACGCGCGGAACGACGCCCAACGGAAGGCATGTCGTCGAAGGGCAACGTTCCCTCGAAATCGCCCTTTGACCATGTACTTCTCTTTGTTCTGTGGACTGAAAGCTCGCACTTTATTCGAGGCTAAGTACTCGAGCAAAAGTTTTCTGGTACTTTACGATGAAAAAACAGCCCCCCTTTATCCCCCCAAATGTCAAAAGCATGGAATTTGGGGGAGGCTGGCGGTGTCCTGAGCTTGTCGAAGGGGAGGGGGCAGGTTTTACCAACTCACTTATACTCAGGTACTTACAGGTCAAAAACCCTCTTTTTGAGAATGTCAATATCATTGCATGGCAAAAAAACAAGGCGGCTCAATGCTACAATGTAAAAAACAAATAAGGACGTAGCATTTTTTGAATTTAAAGCGCAAGCAATGATGACCTATGAATCAAAGAGATGATTTTTTCTATCAGGCAGTCCTTTATGCCAAAGAAAAAAATTATTCCGCAGCGCGTTCAATGCTGCGGAACTTACTCTTCCAGTATCCTGACGATATTGAAGGGCTGCTTTTATATTCAATCGTTGCCCCGAATAAAGAGATTGCGATCAAGGCGTTGAAACAGGTGCTGCTGATTGATCCCGACAATGAGATTGCATTTAATAAGTTAGCGAATCTAAAGCGGGCAACGCCGAAGTCGATTCCTGCCCCGACAGTTCCCGTGCCTGCGCCAAGCCCTGTGCCTTTCCCTGCGCAGACGCCTAAAATTTCGTCACCGTCGCCCACGCCAACACCAATCAAACAACACGTTATTGCGGCAAAAGCGCCTGAAGAAATAATTAAGCGCGAAAAACTGGAAGAAAGCAAAAAAATCGAGGCAACCGCTTCGTTCAACGCGAAAAAACACCGACGAAGAAGAATTGCAACACAGGCTATCTTGCTAAGCCTGTTTATTCTTGCTTTTTTATGCGCTTCAGCAGCGGCGCTACAAAAATTCTTGGTAACATTCTTCGCCGCGGGGGCTTAATTCTTAAAAAAAGTAACTACCTACGTCATTGTGAACTCCGATGCTTTTCGGAGTGAAGCAATCCCCTTGCCAGTGAGGGAGACCGCTTCGCAAAAAGACGCTCGCGGTGACGTATATCACGAGGGTAGG
>JANTFU010000088.1 GCA_024763295.1 Anaerolineales bacterium | reverse complement strand
CCCTGAAAACGCGCATTACTGGAACACGTTTGGGAACATTCAATACCACCACAAAAAATACAACGATGCCATCCGCTCCTACTATAAGGTCATCAGCCTCCAAAAAGATTTTGGTTGGGCATACGCCAATATGGCACTGATTCATGAAGGAGCAGGTCAATTGGAAAAAGCGATTTTGCTGCTAACCAAAAGTATTCGGGTCTTTCAAAATGACTTTGAAAAAGCGTATGCCTACTATCGGATTGGCTGCATACATCAAAAGCAGCAACAATATGCCGAATCCGCACAGGCATTTCTGCGTGCAAAAAGTCTTTTTGACGATGAGCAACTGCTCAAACATCACGCTACATCGCCCGGTCCGCTAGAACTTCATACGATCCTGCCAAAAAAGGATCAACAAAAAAGTGAATTCCAAAAAATAAAGATCCGTTCGCGGGAACCGATTGAAAAAGCCTCCCTTCAAAAGATATTACCAAGACAGGAAAAAATATCCTATTCGCAAACACTTAAAAAAGCGCTTCAAACCAATAAAGATGCGCACAAGATTCATTATTGGCTTGAGCTAGGAGACTTCTTCATCCGCAACAGACTTTACGATTTGGCAGAAGACGCTTATCGCATTGCAATAGAACTTGAACCACAAAACGGCTGGGCTTATTACAACCTCGGAAAAGCATATATGTACACGGGGCTGTATGAAAAAGCTGTTCCGCTTTATGAAAAAAGCATAGAGCTTTTCGTCCGCTCAAAAGACAAAGCCCTCTGCTGGAATCAACTGGCAAATGCATACCGCCGCTTGCATGAATATTCGTTGGCAGTAGCGGCGCTCGAAAGAGCACGCCTCCTGGAACCCCAACAAAATCCGATGCTTAGCAGAGCGCGTGCAAGCTTATTAGGCAATTGTCAAACCCACTAACGCATACAACCAAACCCGACAGGAAAGGAGAAAAAACGAGCAATAGTACCCCTAAACCGACACGCATATAACAAAATGGGATTCTCAATCAACAAGTTATCTAAAAAAGGAGAGAAAAAATGAGCGACCATCAAGTTTGGAACGAACTGGGAAATGTTTACACCCTCTCAGGTGAACTGGAGCAGGCGGTAAATGCCTACACCAAAGCCCTTGAAATCAACCCGAAAGCGGGTTGGACACACAACAATATTGCCCTTGCCTATATTCGCATGGGGCAACCCCAAAAAGCGATCGAGCACTACCAACGCAGCATTGAGCTTTTTGAAAACTTCGCAGATAAAGCTGAAGCCTGGCATCGGCTGGGAAGCGCTTACGAAACGCTTGGGGACATCAAAAACACCCTCCTCGCGTTTGAGCGTGCAACCGAACTCGCCCCGGAAAAGGGAGAATATCAAAATTCACTCGTGGCGGCACTGGAAAAACTTCCAAGTGAAGTTCGGCAAACCGAAGAAATCGCTTCGCAGATTGAAGCAGCCGTAAACGTTCAAGAACGCCCTCTGCCTTCGATCTCCAATGAAGAGACTGAGCATCTGCTCCCGAAACTGGAAGAAAAAGAAGATGATGATGACGTTGATCTTGATCCCGGCATCGAAGCGCTGATGAACAAACTCTCACAAGAGATTGAGCGCGAAGTGAATGGTGATCAGCCTTCAGAACAACTCATCGTTGAAGAAAATGAGCAGAAAGACGAAATGTCCGCGCCGCAACCCAAATGGCTCGATGAAGACGACGATACCCCAATCGAAGAAATGGATGTCGTCACCGAAACAGTTGAAGAGCCGGTCGCAGAAAGCAAAGCGGAATTCGATGAAGAGATCGAAGAGCTTACAGAGACAGAAACAGCGGCAGCACTCACCGATGCCGTTGAAGAGGCTGCCTCGGAAATCGAAGCAGAAATCGAGGCAGACGAGCCTGAGAACGATACACTGCTGGCTGATGCACCCGTAAGCGAAGAGCCTGCTCACACACTGGCGAGCGAAGCAGAAATGGACAACGCTGAAGATCTCGATACCGAAGACAGCGAAGAAGATTACGATGCCGATGATGAGTACGAAGACGAAGAAGGCGAAGAAGAAGACGAAGAAGAAGTCGAATTCGAGCTTGAAGAGGAAGATATTGACGAGTTCGATGAGGAAATCGAAGACGAAGCTGTCGAAAACAGCAACCTTGACGCAGACCCTGCTGAAGAAGAAAAAGAAGCGCCAGAGCAGCAAGTCATGCTTGATTTCATGCAAAACGCAACCGTTTGGGGCGAAATGGGCAATGTCTTCTTTAGCTCCGATGTCTACGATGGCGCGCTAATCGCATATCAAAAAGCGCTTGAACTTGACGAAAACCAAGGCGTCATCGCGCATAATTTAGCACTGCTCCACATGCAACGCGGCGAATTTGAAGAAGCGATTGAGCTTTACCAGAAAAGCATTGATTTGCTCGAAGAGCCGGCTGCCAAAGCCATCTCATGGAACCATCTCGGCAATGCCTACCGCGCCTTGCGCAACTACGAAAAAGCCAGCGAAGCCTATCGCAACGCCGACGAGATCAATGCAGATGCAGGCATTTTGGAATCCCGCCACTGTGCCGACCTGCTCAAAGCCCAACCCTCCTACGCCTAAAAGAGCTATTATGACAGACTATGCCATTTGGAATGAACTCGGTCTGCTGCACCTCAGCAGTGGGGCACTTCCGCAGGCGATTCACGCCTATCAAAGCGCCATCAAAGATAACGCTCAATTTCTGCCCGCGCGGCTCAATCTGGCGCGGGCATACACCAGAAATGGTGATAGCGTTGAAGCGGAAAAGACCTATATCGAATGTTTCGACCTGAATCTGGACGATGCCGAAAAAGCTGAAATCTGGACACGCCTTAGCCAGCTATACGCAAGTATTGGACGGCAAGTTGCGGCACAGGATGCCCAAGACAAAGCGGATGCCTTTCGAGCGCCGACCCAACCCAAGGTCGAGAGCGTTGCGAAAAAAGAATCCGCGGCGGAGAAAAGCGGAGCGCACGTGGATGAGGCACTTGATACCGCTATGGACAAATCATCCGCCCCAATGCCTTTTGCGCGAATCAAGCTCGAGAACATCTACATTAACCCCCACCAACCACGCATGAGAATCGGTGTCGAAACGTTGGTTGAATCTGTGCGTGAGCATGGGATTTTACAGCCCATTCTTGTCTCGCCGAACGGTGATGATGAGCACTACATTCTCGTCTCAGGGCACCGCAGGCTGGAAGCAGCAAGACAGCTTGGGCTGGAAACCATCCCCGCCATTGTCCGCAAGGTGGATGAAAAAGAACGCCTTGAACTCGCCCTGACAGAAAACCTGCAACGCCGCAATCTTTCATCGCTCGAGCAGGCGGATGCCTACGCTCAATTGCGGAATGAATTTGGGTTTAGTTTTGAAGAAATTGCGCGCCGCATGGGAAAAAGCAGTGTCGCCATCAGCAAAATGGTGCAACAACTCCAACTCCCCGAACGCATCAAACGCGCATTGGATGCGGGGCGCATCGAAGACGGGCATGCACAGGCGATCTTGCAACTAGATGATCCCGAAAAGCAACTGAACGCACTTGATCAAGTTTTGCAATATAACCTTTCGGTGCGTAAAACAGAAGCTCTGGTGCGTCTCTTGAGGCTTGAAGTCACGCATAGCTTTGATGTGCCGGAAGAAGAAGGTGAACAGGTTGAAGTTCCTGCTCCCGTCGTAGAGACGGAATCCCCTGTTGAAGCGGAAGCCTTGCAAGCAATTTCCGTAGACGCTACCCCTGCGCTCGTAAACGAAGCAGAGAACGCCCAAGAACCACTCCCCGATAATGTTGTCGACGAGGTTGAAGCGCTTCCTGCTCAGGAAGCGCCAGATGAATTCCCTTCCTTGAACGAGAGCGAAGCAAAAGAAAACGATCTCACAGCGCTTGCCGAGTCCCGCCTTGTAGAAGGCGATATCGAAAACGAAATCGCGACTTATCAAGAAGCCCTACTTGCAGACCCCAAAAATGCAGGTATTCTGGAAAGGCTGGGGCAGCTTTACATCATCAATGAGCAGTATCGTGAAGCGTCTGAAGTATTTCAGCAAGCTATCGAATTGGATCCGGCAAATATCTTCCTCCATTGCGCGCTGGCCGGCAGTTATCGCCGCATGGGCATGGAAGATGAAGCAAGCATCCATTTAGCGATTGCGGCACCCAAAATGCCGAAGGAGTCCCCCTACAATCGAGCCTGCTTCGAAGCGATCTGTGGCAACGTCGGAAAAGCGGTTGAATTATTAGACATCGCTCTGGCAGACGACGATGTCAGTCTGGAAAAGATCGAGACCGACCCCGATTTTGATTTTATTCGACAGGAAGAACTCTTTATTGAGTTTGTACAAAGCAAAACTCCTGTTGTATAAAATCACAGGCTACTCTGCCAAAAAGTACTTGCATTTGGCAGAGTAGCCACTCTTTTTTGAGCACTCTCTGCCCCTGTGCGCTGAACTTGTACACGACAAAAATGCCTGCAGACCTTCTCTCCTGTCGGCCAGAATCCCTCGACGCAGGCATTTTTTCCTGTATGCGGGACGTGTATACATAGCACAGGGGCGGAGAACTCACCTAATTTATGACCCTAATTTTTATAAAAGAGATCAGCACGAAATATCGGATAAGCTAATGAAAAGATTACTCACCACAACTCTCTTCCTCTGCATTATTTTAGTAATCTCTGCTTGTGCCCCAGAAGGTCCGCTGGCAAAGACGCAGGCAATCAAATTCCTCGAAACCCAAGGATATACTGAGATCAGCATACTTGGTGAAGTCGACTATGCAAGTGAATGTCCTGATTCTTTTTACAAAAAAGGCTATGCTTTCAAAGGTGCGTTTCAATGGGTAGATAAGCGAACCCGTTATGCTGAAGGTGTTGTGTGCGGCGGAGAATACGAAGGCGAAATTATATGGTCATCCGCTGCCGGAGAAATGGCTACAGACCTGAATGGGGGAGATGAAAACACATTTTTAAAATAAAAAACGCTTTTTCAGGCGTGTCCTTTTTGAGAAAGCTATTGGTTTGTGGGTTCAAACGAGATTTACTTGCCGTCATAATCAGAAAGCGCGCTTTCTAGGCTCCTTGAGAGCGTTGCAACTGATACGGGACGGGCGGTATTGAAAATAATGCTGGGGGCGTTAATAAAATTTCAACACGCGCCCTTGCGCTCTCTGTTATAATCGCCTCCCGAAAGGACGACTATGTTAAAGAAACTTGTTAGCGTTTTCGGGGGCAACCCCAACCAAAAAAGAATTAATGAACTGGCGGAAATGGCGGCTGAGATCAATGCCCTTGAGCCGGTTTTTGAACAGTTAAGCGACGATGCTTTACGCGCCAAAACCGACGAATTCCGCGCCCAAATTCAGGCTGCCGTAGAGGGTTTGGAACTTGGCAGCGACGCATATTTCAAAGCCGAGCAAGCTGCGCTGAACGAAATTCTCTTTGAAGCCTTCGCCACCGTGCGCGAAGCCTCGAAGCGCACACTCGGTATGCGCCATTATGATGTCCAACTCATCGGCGGCATCACCATCCATCGCGGTGAAGTGGCTGAGATGAAAACCGGTGAAGGGAAAACGCTGGTTGGCACACTGCCCGTGTATTTGAATGCCCTAACCGGACGCGGCGTACATCTGATTACCGTCAACGATTATCTTGCCCGTCGTGACCCGCGCTGGATGGGTCCGATTTATGATTTTCTCGGCTTAAGTGTGGGGATTTTGCAATCTGCTTCGAGTACGGAAAACGGTAAAAAAGCCTTTCTTTACGACCCGAAAAAAGAATCGACCCAAGAAGACCAACACCAACTCAAACTGGTCGACCGCAAGTTGGCGTATGCCGCTGACATAACCTACGGCACCAACTCCGAGTTCGGCTTCGACTATTTGCGCGATAATATGGCGATGAGCCTTGAGCGCCGTGTGCAACGTGGACATTATTTCGCCATCATCGACGAAGTAGATAATGTGCTTATTGATGAAGCGCGCACCCCGCTCATTATTTCAGGTCCCTCACAGGGCGATATGGGCGACTACTCACGCATGGCACAAGTTGCTCGTCAGTTGCGCCCCGAAGATTATGAGATTAACGAAAGAGATCGCAGCATCGCTCTGACCGAGATTGGGGTAGCCCATGTGGAAGAATTGCTCGGCGAACCGTTGAGTGACCCTGAACGCCCTGAAGATGTAACGCCCGAACAAGCTCGTTTGCTGGGCTATCTCGAACAGGCTTTGCGCGCCGAATATCTCTTCAAACGCAACAAGGACTATTTGGTACAAGGTGGCAAGGTCGTCATCGTCGATGAGCATACCGGTCGCCTTATGGCGGGACGGCGTTGGTCGGATGGCTTGCATCAAGCCGTTGAAGCCAAAGAAGGCGTCAAGATTGAGCCTGAAAATATCACCTACGCCACGGTTACATTGCAGAATTACTTCCGCATGTACGACAAACTGGCAGGTATGACCGGTACTGCCCTGACCGAAGCCGAAGAATTTGACAAAATCTATTCGCTCGAAGTTTTGCCGATCCCCACCAATCTTGAATATCAGGCAGAAAGTGATGAATACGCTATCGAAGCACGCACTGCCAAAGAAGCGGAAACCGGCTACGAATATACCTACTATGTGCCCCAAGGCGCACCCAAGGACTACGAACCCGAACTTTGGAAGCGGAAGGACTACCCTGATTCCATTTACCGAACTGTTGAAGCCAAGTTAAGAGCTATTGTCAAGGAAGCGGCGCATTTCTACATCATCGGACGTCCGCAATTGATTGGTACCACTTCTGTGGAATCATCGGATCGCTTGTCAGGACGCTTGCGTGCTGAACCCGTGCGTCGTCTGCTCCAGACGCTGTTGATTCGCCACCGCTGGCTGGAAGCTAATGGGCGCGAAGAAGACGGACGCGCCATCAATGAGTTGCAACCCTTACTCGAGCCGCTTGAAAGCCTCACCCCAACCCGCTTGCGTGAATTTGCCAAACCGCTGGGCATGTCGATCAATCCCGCCGACCCGGACAACATACAGGCGTTGCTCTACTTGCTCAACTTAAGCCAAAAAGACCTCCCGCGCCTTGAACTGCTCATCAAAGGCGGTATCCCGCACAACGTGCTCAATGCCCGCAAACATACCGAAGAAAGTCAAATTATTGCCGGCGCGGGCGCCTTTGGTGCGGTGACCATCGCGACAAATATGGCAGGGCGTGGTGTCGATATCAAGCTCGGCGGCGATATTGCCGAAGAAATTCTTGCCACCGTCAACCGCGTGCTCAACAAAAACAATGTTGAGAATTACTACAACATGAATCTGAACGAGCAGCGCCAATACCTGCTCGAACACGGCGAAGAACTCGACTACGGCATTTATGACGCAGAAATTCAACTCTTCTTGCAATATTTTGAAGAAATGGAACATGTCCGCGCTGTGGGCGGCTTGCACGTTATCGGTTCAGAGCGTCACGACGCTCGCCGCATCGACAACCAGTTGCGCGGTCGTGCCGGTCGTCAGGGCGATCCCGGCTCCTCACGTTTCTTCCTCTCCCTCGAAGATGACCTAATGCGCCTCTTTGGCGGCGAGCAAGTCAACAATCTGATGCAACGCCTCAATGTAGACGACACCCTGCCTCTCGAAGCACGCATTGTCTCAAATATCATCGAAAGCTCACAGCAGCGCGTTGAAGGCGCAAACTTCGACGTCCGCGAACATTTGCTTGAATATGATGATGTCCTCAACGCCCAACGCGAGCGCATCTACTCGCAGCGTGACCGCGTTTTCACCAAAGAAGACCTCAGCGAAGATATCGACGATATGCTGCGCATGGAAGTGGAAAACCGTGTTCAGGTTGCTCTTGCAGACGAAGAGGAAGGTCCTTGGCGTTTGCTTGCTTGGGCAGAAGGCGTGCAACCCTCCTTTACTGACCGTAACGATAATCTCTTCCCCTCCTTTACGCTAGAACTCTTGCTGGACGAACTCGATGAGCAAGATGA
Organism: Anaerolineales bacterium; assembly: GCA_024763295.1. Lineage (GTDB taxonomy): Bacteria > Chloroflexota > Anaerolineae > Anaerolineales > Villigracilaceae > Desulfolinea. Next base: position 462 of record JANTFU010000088.1, on the reverse strand, counting down.
CCCGCCAAAAGCGATTCTTGCACTGGTGCGCAGTGCCATTAAAACAGAGCAAGCACATCTCTTCAAAGCGATTGTCCGCTTGGTAGAACGTACCGGCGAAAATTTTGAAGACCAACTCGAAGAACGCCTTGACTTGCTCGACACCTTCATTCAGATGAGCGATGAGAACGAAGAAGTTCAGCGTCCGCAAGATGCGCTCACCGAACTCAACAACCTCGTTCATTTGCCGCTCAGGCTAAGCAACACCGAGTTGCGCAGTCTGGTCGACGATCCCTATGAGATTGAAGATGACCTGCGTGACAAAATTGAAGAGCAACTCAAGAAAATTGCCATCATCCGCATGATCGGCACCATTGAATTGCGTTTACAGCAACCCCTGAACCTTAACTTGGGCGAATTGCTGGAAATAGGCTGGCAAGATGCCGAACAAGCCGTGCTGGATGCTGCAGACGCAGCCCTCGA
>JANTFU010000087.1 GCA_024763295.1 Anaerolineales bacterium | reverse complement strand
TTATCTCTACCCAAAACGTCCGGTAATATAGTCTTCGGTGGTCTTCTTCTTCGGGTTGGTAAAAATCTCAGAAGTGACACCGTATTCTTCAAGTACACCCGAACGATCTTCACCCAAATTAAAGAAAGCTGTAAAGTTGGAAACGCGCGCCGCCTGCTGCATATTATGTGTGACTACGATGATCGTGAAGTCTTTGGCAAGCTCCTGCATCAGGTCTTCGATTTTCAACGTGGCGATGGGGTCAAGGGCGGAGGCGGGTTCATCCATCAAAATGATGTCGGGTTTGACGGCAATCGTTCGTGCGATACACAGGCGCTGCTGTTGTCCACCAGAGAGAGAAAACCCGCTTTTATTAAGTTTGTCTTTGACTTCGTCCCACAGGGCGGCACCACGCAAGGATTCTTCGACCAATTCGTCCATATTGCCCTGATAGCCATTGATCTGTGCGCCCCAAGCGACGTTATCGTAGATGCTTTTAGGGAAAGGATTCGGTTTCTGGAAGACCATGCCAATCCGACGACGCACTTCGACTGGGTCTACATCGGGATCGTAGATATTTTTGCCGTGATAAAGGACGGAGCCTTCCGCGCGCGCGGTAGAAACCAAATCGTTCATACGATTGAATGAACGCAGCACAGTGCTTTTACCGCAGCCGGAAGGTCCGATCATTGCCGTAATTTTCTGTTTTTTAACTTGAAAGTTAACGTCTTTAACCGCCAAAAAATCACCATAATAAATATTTAGGTTTTTGGCTTCAATGGCGTAGTGATTATCATTCGAGGTTGAGTTACTCATCTTTATTCCTTAAGGCTTTTTAGCATATCGCAAAAAAATTGCGCTGACCATTTCTTTTCGAGATGGTAATGGTTTGGATCATAGCCATTATGACTGTGTTTTGCGACTAATAGCACGGGCAATTAATGTCAAAAGCAGAACCACCAGCATCAGTTCAAGAGCACCAGCCCAGGCTCTGGCATGAGCAGGCTCAAAGGGACCGCGCGCTTCATTAAAGATAATAAGCGGCAAAGCTGCTTGTGGTCTGCCGAGCAATTCAGGTACGATCTTGAAAGCTCCCAATGCAGTGAGTAGCAAAGGCGCTGTTTCTCCGGCGGCACGGGCAACAGCCAACATAGAGGCAGTAATCAAACCGCTATTTGCTGTCGGGAGTACGATTTGCATGACCACTTGCCAACGTCGGGCACCCAGCCCATAGGCGGCATTCCGCAAATCGTCCGGGACGAGGCGAATGACTTCTTCTGAGGCACGAGCAATGATTGGGATCATCAGCAAGCTTAATGCCATCCCTCCGGCTAAGGTCGAGAATCCACCAAGAGGTCCATCATTCTGAACAAGAATCGTATAAATAAATAAACCGACAAAAATAGATGGGACACCGGTCATCACATCCGTAAAAAACTGGATCAAGGGCACCAATTTATTGTCAGAATATTCCACCACATAGGTAGCTGTCGCAATGCCCAAGGGGACAGCTATAACGGAAGCAATCACAACCATATAGAGCGTCCCAAATAAGCCGTTCAAATAGCCACCACCTTCTCGAATCAATGAGATATTCTGAACCGATGTCAGAAATTCAAGATCCATTGCGCTGGCGCCCCGCCGGATGACTTCAAACAAAATCAAGACGAGGGGAATTAATGCGAGCAAGATGGCGGTAAATAACACAGCTTCCATGATCTTGCCCTTGCGTTTGCGAGCGGCATAGTTTCTGGATGTTTTGGTAACGTCAAAAGAAACTTCATTGGCTGTATGTATTTCTCTCGAGAGGATACTCATATAGCAGCGTCTCCTACAACACGACCACCGGTCGCCCAGACGACCAATCTGGCAGCCATATTGACAATCACGGTAATGACAAAAAGCACGACGCCGATCCCTAAAAGCGCCTTAATATTCTCTGGTGAGGCTTCCTGAAAGGTGATCGCAATTTGCCCTGCCATGGATTGCCCCCCCTGAAAAAGAGTGGTCGGCATCCGCTCGGAGCCACCAATTAGCATGGCAACAGCAACGGTTTCACCAAGAGCACGTCCCAACCCCAGCATGGTGGCAGCAATGATACCGGGTCTGGCTCTGGGAAGAACAATATCGCGCACCATTTCCCAGCGCGTTGAACCCAGCGCATAAGCGCCCTGAATTTCCGTAAGCGGTGTTTTCGACATAACTTCACGAGTAACCGCAGTAATAATCGGCAGCACCATGATCGCTAACACAATACCGGCAGTAGTGTAGTTAAAAGTAACCACCGGAGGTCCTAAAAAGGGAATGAACCCTCCAACCATCTCGGCAATCGGTTTCAATAAAGGACGAATAAAATTCGGCACGAAAAAAAGCAACCCCCACAAACCATACACGACACTTGGCACAGCAGCTAAAAGATCAATAGCATAGGAAAGCGGACGACTGATTGCCGGTTTGACAATATTAGTCAGGTAAAGCCCACAACCAATTGCCAGCGGAACTGCGATTAGGAGCGCGATCCCGGAGGTAATCAATGTACCTAAAATGAATGACAGGGCACCGTATGTACCGGTAATCTCTGTTCGAGAGATACCGGGATTCCAATCAGTACCGTAGATAAATGACCAACCGGAATGCATAAACACGGGCCAGGCTTTGATTGTTGTTGAAATCAGCATCGCAGCCAGAATAAAAAGCACGCTTGCGCCAGCTAGAGCCAGAGCAAATTGAAACCAGGAATCTACCGAAGACTTTCCTCTCTTGATCCCCTTCGGTATTTGGTGTGCACTTGCGTCAGAAGTCATGTTTTTTCCTTGTGTCGCTTTAAAATATGTTAGCAAGTGGGGCTTATACAAGCCCCACTTGCAAGTCATGCAGAGAGATAACTTACAGGTTATTTAGAGTTGATCATGTCCACTTTTTCGAGAGCGCGAGCTTGAAGAGATTCTCCAATCGGGGAGTAGAGCAATTCTTTTGCCAAATCATCGCCTTCGGTCAGCGTCCAAGTTAGGTAATCTTTGAGCATGTCTGCGGTATTATTTTCATAACCACAAGTCCAAGCCAAAACCCAGGTTGCGCCAGCGATGGGATAACCTTCGCCGCCAACACCGAGTATATTGAAGCGCAAGTCATCGGGGATGGTGATACCATCGGCAGCCGCAGCGGTCGATTCAAGCGTCGGGGTGATGGCATTGCCATCAGCGTTGACCATGTCGGCAACCGGGATACCATTGGTGATAGCGTAAGAGAGTTCAATATAGCCAATTGCACCGGGATTCTGCTGGATTTGGGCAGCAACGCCATCATTCTTTTCACCGCCAACAGAGTTCTTGGCGGGCCATTCAACTTCCTTGCCGTGACCTACTTCGCTGCTCCAGCTTTCGGAAACATCGCTCAAGTAAGTAGTGAAAATGCTGGTCGTACCGGAGCCATCCGAACGATGGGCAACGATAATATCTTCGGCAGGCAGGCTCGCACCGGGGTTCAATTCAGCAATCGCCGCGTCATCCCAAGATGTGATGTTGCCCTGGAAGATGTCAGCCAAAACAGGACCGGAAAGCGCCAAACCATCAACGCCTTCGAGATTGTAACCAACCGCTACTGCACCGAATACGGTCGGGATGTGGACAGGTTCACAACCACGTGCGTCAGTTGCCGCAGCGAGTTCCTCGTCAGTGAGAAAAGCATCCGAACCACCGAAGTCGGTCTGTTGACCAATGAACTGCTCAACGCCACCACCAGAACCGATGGATTGGTAGTTGATGCTCACGTCGGGTTGGACATTGCTAGTGTAATCAGCGATCCACTCCAGATAGATCGGAGCGGGGAAGGAAGCACCGGCACCCAGCAATTCACCGGAATACATCATTGGTTCTTCCGACATGGGTTCTTCCGCAGTCATAGCGTCCATCTCGGTCAGGTTAGCTGTGTTGATCATGTCCACTTTTTCGAGGGCGCGGGCTTGGAGAGATTCTCCAATCGGGGAGTAGAGCAACTCTTTTGCCAAGTCATCGCCTTCGGTCAGCGTCCAGGTTAGGTAATCTTTGAGCATGGTGGCGGTATTGTCGTCATAGCCACAAGTCCAAGCCAAAACCCAGGTTGCACCAGCGATAGGATAACCTTCGCCACCAACACCGAGGATATTGAAGCGCAAGTCATCGGGGATGGTGATGCCATCGGCAGCCGCAGCGGTCGATTCAAGCGTCGGGGTGATAGCATTGCCATCTGCATTGAGCATATCTGCCACCGGAACACCATTAGTCATGGCATAGGAAAGTTCGATGTAACCAATTGCGCCGGGATTCTGTTGAATTTGAGCGGCAACGCCGTCATTCTTTTCACCGCCAACAGAGTTTGGAGCGGGCCATTCAACTTCCTTGCCGTGACCTACTTCGCTGCTCCAGCTTTCGGAAACATCACTCAAGTAAGTAGTGAAAATACTGGTCGTGCCGGAGCCATCCGAACGATGGGCAACGATAATATCTTCGGCAGGCAGGCTCACATCGGGGTTCAATTCAGCAATCGCCGCGTCATCCCAAGATGTGATGTTACCTTGGAAGATGTCAGCTAAAACAGGACCGGAAAGCACCAAACCATCAACGCCTTCGAGATTATAGCCAACGGCTACTGCACCAAAAACGGTCGGGATATGAACCGGTAAACAACCACGAGCATCAAGAGCAGCGGCAAGTTCTTCATCGGTCAGGAAAGCATCCGAACCACCAAAGTCGGTCTGCTGACCAATGAACTGCTCAACGCCACCACCAGAACCGATGGATTGGTAGTTGATGCTCACGTCGGGCTGGACATTGCTAGTGTAATCAGCGATCCATTCCAGATAAATCGGAGCAGGGAAGGAAGCACCGGCGCCCAGCAATTCGCCAGATATCGCTTCAGCAGCAGGAGCTTCAGCGGCAGACGATTCAGCAGCAGGGGCTTCAGTCGCGGCACCACCACAGGCGGCAAGAGCCATACTGGCAACAACCAAAACCATAATCAAAGCAAATAAGTGTTTACGCATTTCTTTCTTTTCTCCTTTTTGTTTAGTAAACATGGACGTATGATAGCAAGCACCGATTAAAGCCATAGGAAGAAATTGTTAACAACTAATTAAACTTACAACAAGAAAAGATGGCATGAATCAGAAGAGCGCCCGCAACAGTAACGAACGCTCTTCCTTAAAGGAGGAATACACACAAGAGAAATGAAGAATAACTCTTGGCACACGAAAATAAAGCTAAGTCGCGAAAAAGAATTGATTGCTATGCAATCTTGCCTTCTTGGACAAAGTCACCTGCATATCATCAGGGAAAGAACCCGTCAGCACCTTGCTAATCAACATACTCAAATACCAGGCATAACTACCAGTGAGTTCTGTTTCATTCTTTAAAAAGGGTGTATGCACAAAGCGGGATAACGATAATGTCCCCAAATATTGATTAGAGCTAACCAGCGGAACACCCATCCACGCTTTTGGATGATGTTCTGTCAAATGCGCCATCCCTTTCCAAAGCGGTATACCATGGACATCATCCATACAAATGATCTGCTTGAAAGATTCCGGCAAGCGATTGAATGATGCGCTATTTTGCGTTTTTTTCATCGTATGGATAAAGGCTTCCCCTTTTAAGTAGAAAGTACGCTCAAGTTCATGGTAAGTATAGATGCCGGCATCATGAAAAGGCACCACTTCTCGCAAGGCATCAATGACTTTTTCAATTCCCAAGTCTTCCTTACCTCGCTGAATGACCGTTTTGCACTGATTCAATTTTGTAGCTACCGTATTCAAATTTTCAAGCATGCTGGACTGCACAGTGATCAATCTATGCATATCCAGTAATTGATATGTGCCTTTATAAAAAACAACGATCGGATGGTAAACATTGTCTTCATCACGCGCTAAAGCTTTTCGAACAGCTTGGTCCACACGCATTTCACCAAGCAAAACCAAAGGTTCAGAAATACGCAGCTCTTTATAAAGAACGCTGATTTCTTTATTCAGGAAGAGATCGACACCATAAAGACGACCCAATCGCTCAAAGATAATCTGTCGCGGGATCATACCCACAAAGTCATTCCCATCGTAAAGCAACACGCCTGGCAACTTGGGATTATTTCTCAGAACTTTGGATACAAAACCTGTCTTCTCGTTGGCTGAAACCGAAAAACCCTCTGCTGGGATATCCCCAATGCAGACAGGTGGCTGAAGCTGAGCGGTTGCGGAACGAGCAAATTTGTCGGTATACATGAGTGATCGTGGTCAAAGACAGAAAACTCTGCCTTTGACCACGTTATTTTTCTTTCTTCTTTTTATCTTTGACTGGAATTTGGGCTTTCTCACTCCACTGCCAAGTATTGAGATCGCTCAGCGCTCGATATGCAGTTAGATCAAGGTGCAGGGGCGTAATCGAGACATAACCATCTGCGAGGGCACCGATATCCGTGCCGCGTTCGGGCACACCGGTTGGAGCTTCGCCACCAATCCAATAGTACGGGCGTCCACGGGGATCCACCCGTTCGTCAAGTCGACTATGATAGACCCGCAACCCTTGTCGGGTCAGGCGAAAGCCGCGTAGTCCTTCATCCGTCAGAAAAGGCACATTGACGTTTAATAATATTTCTTCGGGCAATTCCTTTGCCAAAACATGCTCCACAACCTGACGCGCAGCTTTGGCAGCCGGTTTGAAGTCAATCGTACCGACGTGATCTTCGGGCACTTCCAATGAAACCGCTACGCTGGGGATTCCGGCAATCATCGCTTCCATTGCGGCAGTGACTGTGCCAGAGTAAGTGACATCATGTCCCAGATTGGCGCCGATGTTAATCCCCGAAACGACAATATCGAATTTCTCCTGAAAATAACCGAGCGTTGCCAGAGCGACACAATCCGAAGGCGCACCGTCGCTCGCAAAGGCTTGTGAGCCATCCGAGAGCACCACCTCGCGCACGCGCAAGGCGCGGTCGAGGGTTTTGACATGTCCGCCGCCAGACCAGTTGCGGTCGGGGGCGAGAATACTGACTTCACCGAGCTTGCGCATTTCCTGCGCTAAAGCTAACAACCCCGGGGCTGTAACCCCATCGTCGTTGGTAACTAAAATATATTTTTCCATTTATCCGTTTTTCTGACGATACATTGCACGTTTACGGGCTGTATCGACTGCGATCACAACAAGAAATGCTACGACCATGATGATGAGCGAAATCATTTCCATTTCTTTTCTCCTTGATACGCCTTGATCTTATCGCCCTATTTTTAAGAAGAGATTAAGAACAGGTTACGGTTTTGCAAAAGTATGCCAAGACAACAAAAAAGGGCGACGCTGAAAACCCAACATCGCCCTTTTGATAAATACGCCGAAAACTAGCCGAAACGCCCCGTAACGTAATCTTCCGTCTTTTGCACCTGTGGTTTTGTAAACAGGTCTGTCCCTGAACCATACTCCACCAATTCCCCTTGCAAAAAGAAAGCGGCGTAATCGGCAGTGCGGGCTGCCTGTTGAACAGAGTGCGGCACAAGAATAACCGTGTAGTTCTTCTTCAACTCTTCAAGCGCATTCTCGACTTTGTTCGTGGAAATCGGATCAAGCCCAGAAGTCGGCTCGTCGAGCAGGATCACTTCCGGTTCAAGGGCGAGCGAACGTGCCAGACAGAGACGCTGCTGCTGTCCGCCCGAAAGCGCTATCGCGGGATCATCCAAACGGTCATGCACTTCTTCCCATAAGGCTGCCAACTTCAGACTGCGTTCGACCGCTTCGTCCAGGCGAGATTTACGCTTCTCGCCAGCTAATTCCAGTCCATAAGTGAGATTGCCGCGAATACTGAAGGGCAACACGACAGGCTGGGCAAAGACCATCCCCACACGGCGACGCAGGGAGGTCACGTCAATTTTCTCGTCGAGGATGTTCTCGCCGTCAATCAATACCTTGCCAGAAATCTTTTCGACATCCGCCAAATCATTTAGGCGGTTGATACAGCGCAAAAGCGAGGATTTTCCACCCCCCGCCGGACCGAAAAGCACCGTCGTGGCATTGGCAGGGATATTCAAGTGGATGTTCCGCAGCGATTCGGTGCCGTCGGCGTATTGGAGACTGAGGTCTTCGATTACGATTTTATTTTTCATAGTTTTATAGACGTAGGGGCGGGGTGACCCCGCTCCTACCAATATTTACCATTGTCTTTTTGCACGCGCACGTCCACGAATATAAGTGGCGATCATATTCATGCCAAGCACAAAAATCAACAAAACCAGCGCCGTGCCATATTGAATTTTGATCGGCATCTCGGGCACTTGCGTAGAGATGACAAAAAGATGATAAGGTAGCGCCATCGTCGCATCAAAAGGGCTATGTGGTAAACGTGGCAGGAAGAAGGCTGCGCCCGTGAATAGAATGGGTGCCGTTTCACCGGCTGCACGTTCCAAACCGAGAATGACACCGGTAATAATGCCGGGCAAGGCTTGCGGCAAAACCGTGCGACGAATGGTTTGCCAGCGTGTGCCGCCAAGCGAAATACTAACCGTGCGGAAAGACTGCGGCACCGCCCGCAAAGCTTCTTCAGCGGTGCTGATGATGATCGGCAAAGTCATAATCGAAAGCGTTAGCGATGCCGAGAGCATACTCGTCCCGAAATTCAGGAAAAGCACGAAAAGCCCAAGACCGAAAAGACCGTAGACCACCGAAGGGATACCCGCCAAATTGATGATCGCTAAACGGATCAGGCGCGTGGCTTTGTTTTCCGGCGCATATTCTGAAAGATAGATCGCCGCCGCAATCCCCA
>JANTFU010000086.1 GCA_024763295.1 Anaerolineales bacterium | reverse complement strand
TATTTTGGAAATACTCGGTGTTTCCGTTAACCAAGTATAATCTCCCCCGCACAAAACCCACTTACTCGTTACCTGATTACCTGACTACCTGATTCCTGATTTACTAATTACCCATGTCCCTAATCATCTCCTCCAATCTCTCCAAATCCTTCGGTCATATCGACATCTTCAGCGGGCTTAATTTCACGATGGAACACGGCTCGCGGATGGCGATTGTCGGTCCCAATGGGGTGGGGAAGACGACGTTGTTGCGGATTTTGATCGGCGAAGAATCTGCATCGGAGGGGCGGGTGACGAAGGCGAAGAAAATTCGCATTGGCTATTTGCCGCAGACGAAGGATTTTCGGTCGGAAAGTACAGTTTGGGATGAGTGTTTAACGGTTTTTGCTGAATTGCGGCGGATGGAGAGCGAGATAGAGTCGCTCGCCGCGCAGATGTCGGGGGGACAGTCACCAAGCCAAATTCTGGAGCGATACGGGCAAATCCAGCAGGCGTTTGAGCATCGCGGCGGATACACCTACGAGACGCGCATCCGCCAGGTTTTATCGGGCTTGGGATTTGCCGAATCCGATTTTGAGATGCCGATTGCCCATCTTTCGGGCGGGCAGCGCACACGCGCGTATCTTGCGAAACTTTTGCTCGACGAACCTGATGTATTGCTGCTGGACGAACCGACGAATCATCTTGATATTGCGGCGGTGGAGTGGCTGGAGGGCTACCTGAGCAAGTGGCAGGGCGCGGTGCTGATCGTTTCGCATGACCGTTATTTTCTCGACCATGTAGCGAACCATATTTTGGAGATGACGCCGGCGGGCGTGGAGATGTATCGCGGCAATTACAGCCATTATGTCAGCCAACGAGTGGAACGCTGGGAGCGGCGGCAGAAGGTTTTTAAGGCGGAAAAGGAAAAGCTGCTCAAGGAAGCCGAATATATCAAGAAGCATATCGAGGGGCAGCGCGTTTCGCAGGCGCGCGGCAAACTGCGCCGTCTGAGCCGGATTGTGCAGGCGATTGAGCAAATTGGCATGGATGCGGTCATCAACCAAAAATGGAGCGCGGTCAGCCAGCATATCAACGTGGCGACCAGTGACCTCAGCCCCGACGAAGCCGAGCAGCGCGTGCGCGCCCTGCGCCTGCCTGACCACCGTCCGCCGCAATTGCACCTGAATTTGCGGGCAGAGAAACGTTCGGGCGAGATGGTCATCCGCACATACGGTTTGCAAGTCGGCTACGACAAGCCGCTTTTCAACGCGCCCGACATTGAACTGCATCGCCGCGAATGTGCGGCGCTGATCGGTCCCAACGGCGCGGGCAAAACCACCTTTGTGCGCACCATTTTGGGGCAAATTCCGCCTTTTGCGGGAAAAGTGCGCCTGGGCGCCTCGCTTGAAATCGGCTATTTTTCACAGGCGCACGAAAGCCTGAGCGAAGAAAACACCCTCATGCAGGAAATCGAGTCCGTCTCGCCGATGCTGCCGGGGTCTATTCGAGATTATCTCGGCAAATTTCTCTTTTCAGGCGACGATGTTTTCAAAACCGTCTCGCTCCTTTCGGGCGGCGAGCGCGGACGGCTGGCGCTCGCCAAACTCTCGCTGCAAGAGACCAATCTGCTCCTGCTCGACGAGCCAACCAACCATCTCGACATCCCTGCGCAAGAGATTTTGCAACAAGTTTTGGATAACTACAAAGGGACGATTTTGGTCATCACGCACGACCGCTATCTGATCGACGCCCTCGCCACGCAGATTTGGGAAGTCTTCCCCGACGAGAAAAAATTGACCGTCTACAAGGGGACCTATTCCCAAATGCGCGAAGAACGGGAAAAAGAAGCGGCACGCGCGCAAGAGGCGCTTGCTACCGCTAAAGCGGCATCTGCCCAGCCCAAAACATCTCGGCGCGACCCCGCCGCCAAAGCCGAACGCCGCCGGCTGGCACAGTTGCAAGAAGTGGAAAACAAAATCGTCGAACTCGAATCCCGTTTAGCCGAGTTGGGCGCGCAACTCGAAACCCCTCCCGATGATGCAGACGCCCTGCGCAAGCTGGCAGAAGAATATAACCGCGTCCAGGAGGAGATGGACAAGATGCTCGAGGAGTGGGAGAGGCTGGCGGATTAGAAATAATCCAGCCTCTGAGCGGAGCCATAACGGAGTGAAGGCGTAGACGAAGAGCGGCGTTACCAGAGAACCCCGTCCTTCGCCTGCGTTCCTCCCGTTGGTCGTCTCTCCGCTCAGGAACTGGACACTTTTTATTCGTCTCATTCGCCCAATTCGCGCCATTCGAAATTTCCACAATCGGCTATAATCCCAGCCATGATTCTACTCACAGGCGGAACCGGCTTTATCGGACGGGCGTTGGCACGTCAACTCGTCGAAGCCGGATACGAAGTCCGCATTTTGTTACACCCCTCTCCCAAAAACCCGCGCTTGCCCAAAGGCGTGCCGGTTGAAGTCTCGGTCGTCTCGCTGACCGATAAGCGCGGCTTACAAGCTGCCCTGCGTGGCGTGGATCAGGTCTATCATCTGGCAAGCGGCGAGAGCAGCAATACCCTTTTCGAGACCGACATCGAGGGGACACGCAACCTTGTTCAAGCAGCGGGTGAAGCCGGTGTCCAACGCATCTTCTATTTGAGTCATCTCGGCGCCGATCGCGCCTCCGCGTTTCCGGTGCTAAAAGCCAAAGGCATCGCCGAAGAGCATATTCGCAACGGCAATGTGCCATATACTATTTTGCGCTCATCCATTGTTTTTGGTCCCGGCGATCATTTCACTGAAGCGCTGGCATATATTTCGCGCATCGCCCCCGGCATTGTGCTTTTACCCAATCATGGTGAGGTGCGCTTACAACCCATCTTTGTGGAAGACCTCGTCGCCAGCCTGCTCTGGGCGCTTGAAAACCCCGATCTGGAAAACGAAACCCGCGAAATTGGCGGCAGCGAATATTTCACTTTGCGTCAGATTATGGAAATTATCAATAACGTAACCGGCAAAAAGCGCCTTTTTATTTCCATCGCAACGCCCTACTTGCGGCTAATCAACGTGATCTTACAAGCATCCTTAGAAAAATTCTCCATTAGTAGCTTTTTTCTCGATTACATTGCCACCGACCGCACCTGTGAAACCGATTCCCTGCCGCGTATTTTTGGCTTGATGCCCGCTCGCTTCACCTATCAGCTCAACTATTTACGCCAGAAAAGCTGGCGCGAGCGTCTGCGCGAAAGACGGAAGAAATAATATTCCCAAAGAAATTCTAAGCTTCCCAAAAAACGTGAAACGTAAAACGTGAAAAGCAACACGAAACACGTTTCACCCCTCACCAAACAGAAAAAACTCATGTCCTACACCATCCAACTCCTCGACCAATACGAACAAATGTTGCGCGTCGAAAAACTCATCGACGAAATTTGGGGCGGCGGTGCGGCAGGTGCCATCCCTGCTCATTTGCTGATTACCATTGCCCATAACGGCGGTCTTGTTTTCGGCGCGTTCGAGGGCGACCAAATGGTGGGCTTGGCACTCGGCTTTCTCGGCAGCCACCAAACCGAACGCGGGGACGTACTCAAACATTGTTCCCATCAAATGGGCGTCCATCCACAGCATCGCGGCAAGGGCATCGGCTTTGCGCTCAAAAAAGCCCAATGGCAAATGGCGCGTCGTCAGGGCATCGATCTGATGACGTGGACGTACGATCCGCTGCTAAGCCGCAACGCCTATCTCAACATCGGGCAGCTCGGCGCCATCTGCAACACTTATAAGCGCGAATACTACGGCGAAATGGTCGATGCGCTTAACGCCGGGCTGGCGTCGGATCGCTTTGAAGCAGAGTGGTGGCTGAATACGCCGCGCGTGGAAAAACGGCTGGACAGGCAAAATTACGTCCGCATTACGCTGGATGAATATCACAAAGCTGCCGCCCAAATGCTTTACGCGCCCGAAACGCACGCGGATTTAGGCTTGCTGATGCCCCCCGAAACCTATGCCCTGCCCAAGAAGAAGTTGGTGTTAATACCCATCCCCGGCGATTTTCAGACCATGCGCAAAAATGCCCCCCAACTGGCACACGAGTGGCGCTTTTTTACCCGTAACGTCTTCGAGACAGCCTTTGCGGCAGGCTACATCGTCACCGATTTTGTGTACGAGAACGGGCGCGGCTACTATATACTGACCGATGGAAATGCGCAAATCGGCTAATTACATCCTACGCCAGTGCCTTTCTTCCACAGAGCAACACGCAAGTGTTAATGAAGGACTTATACGTCGCAGCATCTTCGTTGGGTATAATTGCAACGTTTCCCCATCTTAATCTTCCCCTACGGGTTCTCCCCCCACCGGAGGGAGATGCCCGATAGGACAGAGGGGAAAGACAGAGCACACCCAAATAAATTAAAGGTATCCCATGAAACTGACCGACCTATTCAGCACCACCCTCCGTAAAGCCCCCGCCGACGCCGAAACCGCCTCCTACCAGTGGCTGGCGCGCGGCGGATACATCCGTCCCTCCGCAAACGGGGATTTCGTCACCCTGCCGCTCGCCGAACGTTCGCTGAACAAACTGCGGGCGAGACTGCGCTATGAAATGGAAACACGCGGGGGTCAAGAGATCGGTGCGTATGCCGAGATCGAATCTCTGGCTGCGGGCGACATCCAATCTTACCGTGACCTGCCCAAAGTCGTTTTCGCCTTCGAGCGCATCCAGAAAAAATCACATCCGCGTCTGGGGCTTTTCGGTGCCGCCCACTCCCCCAGCCTCGATATCCATGTACTCGCCGCCAGCGAAAACGTGCTCAAAAACTACGCCAAATCCATCAATAAAATGCTGGCAGGCTTTTTTGATGTAACCAAAATCAACGCCAACCAAACCGACTGCGGCGGCTACGCTTTCATCACCGCCAAAGGCGGCACGCCCTACATCCGCTGCCCGCAGTGCGGCTACCTCGACACACAAGCCTTCGCCCAGCGCGGCAAAAAAGCCCTGCCCGCCGAAGACGCCCTGCCGCTCGAAAAAGTTGCCACGCCCGACGCGCACACCATCGAAGCGCTCGCCAACTTTTTAGATATTCCCAAAGAAAAGACCGCCAAAGCCGTTTTTATGGTCGCAGATGAAGAAAGACTCGTTTTCGCCATCCTGCGTGGGGATATGGACATGAGCGAGGCAAAATTAATGACTGCGCTCGGATCGTCCGTGCTTCGACCTGCTACCGATCAAGAAATTTTGGATGCGGGCGCCGTGCCGGGCTACGCCTCACCCGTCGGCATCGAAAACGTGCTCGTCGTTGTGGACGATTTGATCCCCAACTCGGCAAATCTCGTTGCGGGGGCGAACGAAGCGGGCTACCATCTGCGCAACGTCAACTACGGACGTGATTACACCGCCCAAATCGTTGCCGATATCGCCCTCACAAAAACAGGCGATGCCTGCCCAAAATGCGAAACACCCCTCTCGCAAGTCAACGGCGTGGAACTGGTCGGCACCTCCCCCGCCAGACCGCTAGAAAACGCCACCTTCACCGACGAAAACGGCAAAGGACAACCCATCTGGTCTGCCAGTTGGACACTTGACCTTGGGCGCAGCCTCGCCGCCGTTGCCGAAAAACACCATGACGATTACGGTCTCATCCTGCCGCCTGCCGTCACGCCCTACGACATCCACCTCGTCTGGCTGCCCGGCAAAGAGATCAACACGCGCGGCGAAGCCGACGACCTCTACATGAACCTGACGAACACGGGCTTCACCGTCCTCTACGATGAGCGCGATGCCCGCGCTGGTGAAAAATTCACCGACGCCGACCTGATCGGCTGCCCCGTGCGCATCACCGTCGGCGAGAAGGCGCTCAAAGAAAACTGCGTCGAGATCAAACTCCGCAGCGAAAAAGATCGAGCGCTCGTCGAGTTGGATGATATTGCGAATTACGTTGTGGAAAACTTGGAGTAAGAAGTAACGGGTAAAGAGAAACGAGTAAATGACTCCGCGAGGAGCCATGCTTTTGGCGACGACGCGGTCTTACATTCCAAAAGATTGCTTCGTCGGAAGTACATCCTCCTCGCAAAATCAGTTTTTCACTCGCCACTCATCACGCCCCACTTTCTACTTTCTACTCTATTCTAAAAACTAATCATCATAACGAAAAACTATGCCCAAAATAACAATGTCTTCCCCTGATTTGACCGACGCCGAGCGCCAAGCTGTCGCCGATGTGATGAACACGCCCATGCTCAGTATGGGACACTACGTCAAAGATTTCGAGCAAGCCTTCTGCGACCTGACCGGCGCAAAACATGCCATCGCCGTCAACTCCGGCACGGCGGGATTGCACCTCTGCGTGCGGGCTGCCGGCATCGGCGCTGGCGACCTTGTCATCACCACGCCGTTTTCGTTTGTCGCCTCGTCAAATGTGCTGCTCTTCGAGAACGCCGTGCCCCTCTATGTGGACGTTGACCCAAAGACCGGGAACATCGACCCAGCTCAGGTCAGGGACGCGCTCGAAAATACCGCTAAATACCTCCCACGCAAAGGCGCAAATCCAGACTCAAAGATTAAAGCCCTCCTGCCCATCGACGTCTTCGGTCAACCCGCCGACATGGATCCGCTGATTGAACTCGCCGAAGAATATAACCTCGCCATCATCGAAGATTCCTGCGAAGCCCTCGGCGCGGAATACAAAGGTCGCCCCGCCGGGATGCTCGGCGATTACGGCGTTTTTGCCTTCTACCCGAACAAACAAATTACCACGGGCGAAGGCGGGCTGATTGTGACGGACAACGACGAACACGCCGATTACATGCGCGCCATGCGCAATCAGGGACGCGCCCCCGGCGACACTTGGCTACAACACACGCATCTTGGCTACAACTACCGCCTCGATGAAATGTCCTCCGCACTTGGCGCGGTGCAGCTTTCGCGTCTGGATGAAATCCTGCCCAAACGCGAGCAAGTCAGCAAGTGGTACGAAGAACGTCTCGCAAACGTGCCCGGCGTTGAAACCCTGCACATCGAAGAAAACACAACGCGCATGTCGTGGTTTGTTTACGTCGTGCGCTTCGCCCCGGAAATCGATCGCGACGCCCTCGCCCAAAAGCTAATCGCCAACGGCATCCCCGTGCGTCCCTACTTCGCCCCAATCCACTTGCAACCTTACATGATCGAACGCTTCGGCTTCCAGCGCGGCGATTACCCCATCACCGAAGACTTGGGCGATCGTAGTCTTGCCTTGCCCTTTTCCGGCGTAATGAAAGAAAGTGAAGTTGAGCAAGTCTGCCAAACCATTGAGAAACTCATCAAGTGAAGCGTGAAACGTAAAACGTGAAAACCCAACCATCACGTTTCACGCATCACGTTTTACGCTCTCGTGCTTAAACCGTGACTAATACAGATACTCTCTTCCTCCCCCCCCGCCAGCGCGGCACCCTCATCCACAGCATATTGATCGCCGTGCTCAGCGGCATCACCATCTGGGGTATCTTTGGCGTCTCTAATGCCGCCGTTGGTCCCGCTTTCATGGTCTACATCCTGCTAACGCTTATAGCCGCCTTGCCCATCCCCGTTCTCGCCTACCGCCTCTACGCCCTCCTGCGCGCCTATTATGCCCTCGAGCGCGAAACCCTGCGCCTCTTCTGGGGCTTGCGTGTCGAAGAAATCCCGCTCAGCGACATCGAATGGGTGCGCCCAGCCAGCGACTTAACCATCCCCTTGCGCTTGCCGCCCTTCCGCTTGCCCGGCTCCGTGCTTGGATTGCGCCGCCATCCCGACCTCGGCACAGTCGAATTTCTGGCATCGGATACACAGGAACTGCTACTCGTCGCAACTGCCAAGCGCGTTTTTGCCATTTCCCCATCCGATGCGCACCGCTTCGCGCGTGAATTTCAGTTGGCTACCGAACTAGGAAGTTTAATCCCAGCCCGAGCATCTTCCACTTACCCTTCCTTCATTCTCACCGAAGCGTGGAAAAGCCTGCTCGCCCGCTATCTATGGATCAGCGGAATCCTGCTCAATGTCGGCTTGCTCGCGTGGACAAGTTTCCTCATCCCCAGTCTGGATGGCATCCCACTCGGCTTCGATGTAAACGGCATCCCACAGGGACCGTTCCCCGCCGTCCAATTGATGCTCCTGCCGCTCATCAGCGCGGCACTTTTCCTCATCGGTTTTATTCTCGGCTTGTATTTCTATCGCTGGGAAGAACAGCGTGTGCTGGCTTTCATCATCTGGATTTCAGGGACAGTGACAAGCATCTTGTTTTTGATTGCCGTTTTATTCGCCATCACAACCCCGATCTAAAATTCACGCATCACGTATCACTCGTCAGGTGAAAAATGATGCGTGATACGTGAAAATTCCACTCAATTTCTTATGCAAATTATTTTCGGTCTTCTCTTCGCCATTATCATCGCCTTTGCGGCGTACAAAGCCAAAAGTCTCGATAAAAGCGGCGCAATCGCCGCCACCATCGAGGGGACGCTCATTTTCGGTCTCGGCGGCTGGACGTGGGCAATTCTTTTGCTCGCCTTCTTCATTTCATCCAGCGCGCTTTCAAAAATGTTCAAAGCCCGTAAAAAAGATTTGAAGGAAAAGTTTGATAAAGGCAGCCGCCGCGATGCGATGCAAGTGATCGGCAATGGCGGATTGGCAGCGATCTTCGCCGCCCTAAACTATTTCTTTCCCGATACGCTCTGGGTTTGGCTCGGATTCGCCGCCGCATTAGCCGCCGTCAATGCGGATACTTGGGGCACCGAATTGGGCGTACTCAATCCCTCCCAGCCGCGGATGATTACGAACCCCATGCTAAAAGTCGAAAAAGGGACTTCGGGCGGCGTATCCCTCGTCGGGACG
>JANTFU010000085.1 GCA_024763295.1 Anaerolineales bacterium | reverse complement strand
GTCCACGCCCGAACCGTATATCTATTCCGATCTGCCACCTGAAGATTGGCGCGAGTGGCCCGTTATCCCCACGTCCATCAGCCCAAAGATGATTGCGATCTACGAATTGGGGCAGTTGCAAGGCAATAATCCGCATGCCTTCACGAAGGTCGGCGATTGTCATAGTATGCCGCCTGAATTTTTTGGCGTTTTTGAAGCGAATAATTACGACTTGGGCGAATTTGATTATTTACAAGAGACGATTGATTACTTTCCAGGCTCTTTTTTGCGCCAGGGACGCGCAACGAAGCTCGGCTTGAGCGCGACAGGCGTTTTGAGCGTTTTGTGGAACGATTGGAAAGATTGCACGCCGATGGAAACGCCACTGGATTGTGAATATCGCCTGAATCAACCCAGTTTTGCCATTATTTCACTGGGCACTAACGATGCAAACGGCGTGGCTCCGTTTGAGACGACCTTGCGCCGCGTGATTGATGTGACGATTGGGCACGGTGTGGTTCCGATCTTGGCGACCAAAGCAGATAATGCCGAGGGCGATAACTCTCTTAACGAGACGATTGCGCGGCTGGCGTATGAATATGAGATTCCAATGTGGAATTTTTGGCGCGCCGTTCAACCGCTACCTGATCATGGTGTGATTTTGCCCGATCATCGCGAGCATTTGAGCTATTCGGGGATTGTCAGCACGGGAGATTTACGTACGGAGAATTTGAAATTTGGCTACAACACACGCAATTTAACAGGCTTGCAGGTACTTGATACGGTACGCCGAAA
Source organism: Anaerolineales bacterium (assembly GCA_024763295.1). GTDB lineage: Bacteria > Chloroflexota > Anaerolineae > Anaerolineales > Villigracilaceae > Desulfolinea. The sequence continues at coordinate 8,151 of JANTFU010000085.1, read as the reverse complement.
TATCTTAGGCGAAGAATTAGCATTAATACCAACGCCGTTGCCATAATCGAAAAAAATCCCGTTTAATAACGGGATTTTTTTGTAACTACTTACGTCATTGCGAACTCCGATGCTTTTCGGAGTGAAGCAATCCCCTTGCCAGTGAGGGAGACCGCTTCGCAAAGCTGAGCTTTACCCAGCCAGCCGCTCGCGGTGACGTATATCACGAGGGTAGGTAGTCACATTTTTTTCAAGAAATCGGTCTTAAAAAATTAAGGGCAAAAGAGAAGTGCGTCGCACCTTTGGTGTAGCGATTATATTGCTGCCGGGCAAAATTTCAGTTATTGGGCATTTCTTATCTCGCAGGATGTGCAACGCACTCCCCGATACATTGAAAAAATAAGCAAACACAGACATCTCTGCTTATGTTCATTCACAATATTGGCTATTTACCCAAGCTTCTGCGCCGTCAAAGATAATTGCCGTCCAGCCTTCTGTGGTCTGCGTTGACGCAAGTAGGAGTTCATCATTTAACTCTGCATACCCTAAAGTTTCACACGCCAAATCAGGGCAAGTCCGTACATAGAGGTATGTGCTATTGACCGTACAAGTGCCAAGAGTGGGCGTTGGCATAATAGTTGCTGTTGCTGTTGGCAAAACAGTGGACGTTGGTGTAGGCGGAGAGGAGTTTCTATATTCTTCGGGGAGAACTTCATCGGCTTCAGGAACATTTTCTGCCCAGGTTTTGAATTCATCCTCGGTCATCAACCCTTTTAGCGGCGCGCTGCCATCTGCTGGCAAGTCGGCAGCTTCTCCGGCGGTAAAGTTGACAACACCGGCTTCGTTTTCTGCCGAGCATTCGCCTTCCAAGCATGTGATTCTTGTCGCGCCGGTTTCGGGGTCGTATCCCGTGGACATATAAGAACCACGCACGCCTGCCAAACCGGATGGGATTTTCACTTCCAAGGTGCCGCCGTTGAGAATAATCCAGATTTGCCCTAGCTCCACTTTTACACGGGTAAACAAACCCGCTTCCGTTTCATGATTACTTTCTAAGATAAAAACACTCTCTGGCGAAATGCGAATGACGGTACCACTGGAAAGGTCTAGCTTGGCGCGGCTTTCCAAGCCCGTGTTAACCTGTGCATTGATTTCCAGCTTTTCGTTCAGGCGCGCAGGCTGAAATTCAAGCGCGCCTGAATGCAAGACATTAACATTCCGCCCTTCGATTTCAGTCAGTACAGCGCTCAAGTTTGGCGGCACCGGCGTTAGCGGCTGACAGGCAGCGCTGAGAAGGGCGATAAAGATTAAAAGAACAATAGAATATTTTTTCATTTAAGAACCTCGCTAAAATAAAGAAAGGAAAAGCGCTGAATGATTATAAGATGATGCATTATAACGCACACCGCACACCGCCATAGGAAAAGATTAACACTCATCAAACATCGCAAGGGGCTGCGTACCGGCTATTATTTTGGGGTTCAAAAAAGAAAATGCAACATAAAAAGCTACGGAAATTTTCCGTAGCTTTTATTGTAGCAACAAAAAAAGCTAACCAAGTTCTGCCAAAATCTCTAAAAGGTCTTCATTGGGCGGAATATCACTCATTGAATTCCCATAATGCACATAACGCACAACCCCCGCTTTGTCGATCACCGCTTGGGCTGGCATACGCCCGAACTTGAAAATATTCACTTCCTGTCCAAAGAGTTTCAAAACACCGTATGTTGGGTCTGGCAAACCAATAAAAGGCATCATCTTTTCTGCCCAATATCTCTTAAAAGCGCGTTTGTTTTCAGGACCAACCACCACAACCTTCGCATTTAAGGCGTTAAATTTCTCCGCGTCTTGGCGCAACTGCGCCATGTGCCGGCGGCAGAAGGGTCACATAAAACCGCGATTGAAAATCAAAAAAACATTGTTTTTCCCACGCAGATCAGAGAGTGTAAATTTTTCTCCCTGAAAATCATCCAGCGAAAAATCCGGCGCGGGAGCATTAATTTCTACTTTAGACATCTTACTCCTCCAACTCAAACAAGAACTAAGGAACAACTTGCATAAATTCTAAAGGCTTTTCCTCGTGCGGTAAATGCCTACTTTGGGCGATTATAGTCAACATAGCATTCTCGCTAATTCATCTGCCACGTACTCATGCCGGGACACACGACAGGCAACGCACCGCCTCCGGCATCAACCGTCGCATTGACTGCGACCACAGCTTCCCTCATTGTGGATAGTTCTGGGCGGTTTCAAACGCGATTTTGCCGCTCGCCGTCTAGATCGTAAAACATACTTCCCACAGTGGTGTTATTTTTATTCTACAAATTCGATCTTGATAGATGTATATTTTGCTTTATTCAGTTTTCCCATCATTTGAAAACCCTTGAATGCCATGCTATATTTCCTCTTCAGCAAGCTTGTCGTAAAGCTTAATGCCGTGTCACTTTCGTCAGTAGTTGCAAAAGCATCCACCCACTCGCCGATGGGCGTGCCATCCGCCTTCGATGGGGCAACTTTTACCTTGCTATTATTGCGAATACGCTTTGCCTTCCACGAATCAGCTTGTGTCCAAACGTAGAAAACATCACGGTCTTGCACAAACCAGACGGGCGTTTTCACGCCCTCGCCGCTCTTGCGGAAGGTTTCGAGATTGATATATTTTTGGTTTTCAAATTCTTCGAGCATGGTTTTCTCCATCAAAAAAGTACAGTCTCTGAGCGGAGGGCTGAACGAAGTGAAGCCCGTAGTCGCAGAGCGAGTAACAAGAGCACGCCGTCCTTCGATTGCGCTCACTATCCTTCGCTCCGCTTAGGCGCTGGATTTCACTTTTTTATACGCATCCAACGTGCGTTGGCGGGCAAATTTATGATCCACGATCGGCTGGGGGTAGCCACGCAGATTCACTTTCCGCTCCCACGGCGCATGAATATCTTTCGCATCAAGATGCGCCAACTCAGGCACCCAGCGCCAAATATAGTCGCCGTTTGGGTCGAACTTTTTGCTCTGCAAGATCGGGTTGAAAATACGGAAGTACGGCGCAGCATCTGTGCCGACGCCCGCCGTCCACTGCCAGCCGCCGTTGTTTGCCGCCAAATCACCATCGAGCAGGTTCTCCATGAACCAACGCTCGCCCCAACGCCAATCGATCAGCAAATCCTTCACCAAAAACGACGCCACGATCATGCGAGCACGGTTGTGCACCCAACCCGTCTCGCGCAACTGGCGCATCGCCGCATCGACGATGGGGTAGCCCGTCCTGCCCGCCTTCCACGCCGAAAATTCATCGGGGTCATTCACCCACTCGATGCGGTCGTATTCGGGGCGGAACGAGCCATCACGCACATGCGGAAAATGGAAAAGGATATGGATGTAGAACGCCCGCCAGATGAGTTCATTCAACCAAGTCTCTGCGCTTTTGCGGGATTCAGCGTCTCGCGCGTGTGAAATGGCTTGGCGCGCGTTATGGACAGCATCTCTCAACCCCAAGATACCGAAGTGTAAATACGGCGAGATGGACGCTGTGCCGTCTAGATCAACTCGGTCACGATTGTCTGCGTACTGATAAATTTTCACCGCAGAGCGCATAGAGTTCACAGAGTTTTCTTTTAAGTTCTCCGCGTTCTCAGTGGTCTCTGTGGTAAATCTCCTAAGTCTCTTTTGCGCTTCGGCTTCGCTGGCAGGGAAAAGTGGATTTGGTTCGCTCGCAGGAATGTCTTCCGATTTGATTTTGGCAGGCACAGCGGGCATCCGTTCGGGAGCAGGGAGAATGTCGAGCGTAGGTGGCAACAAAGCTCGCCAATTTTTGCTAAACGGCGTGAAAACGGTATAAGGCGTGCCATCTGCCTTGAGTGCCGCCATTGGATGATGCACGAGTTGTCCCTGTACGAGTTTGAGCGGCAGGGCTTTGGCGATCTGTTCGTCCCGTCTGCGGGCATAGGGCGTGTAATCTTCTTCGGCGAAGATGGCGGTTGCGCCCGTTTCGCGCAGCAACTGTGTCAGGACGGCTTCGGGGGTGCCACTGCGGAAGATCAATCGGCTGCCTTTGGTGCGCAAGTCTGCATTCAGGTTGGTTAACGCTTCCCATAAAAAGGACTGCCGACGCGCCGAAATAGCGCCGCCCAAATTCGGGTCACGGACGAATACGGGCACGACATCCCCATGCCTTAAAGCAGCATGGAGAGTCGCATGATCGCGTAGGCGCAAGTCACGTCGAATCCACCAAATTACTTTCATTAAACCTGTTCTTTCAACGCTTCACGCTGACGCCGATATTCGATAATCGGCGCATCGGCTTTGATTGGCTTTTCATTGCCGCCACGCAGACTGCTGGGCTTGACGTCGTGCGTCTCAACCACAACTCGATCTTGATGGGCGATGTAGACATTCATCGGCATAGAATGTATGGTTTATCCAGCGCAGCGCAAGATTAATCTTGCGTTAGGTCCTCCACAGGTGCAACAAAGGGCGGCAAAATCTTAAATTCCTGCGCTGCGGGGCGAGCCTTCTTATTCATGCCCATCCAGGCAAAACTCGCCATCATTTTCATCAGGCGCAAGCCGCGCATCAGCTTATATTCCACAAAAGGCTTTTCGTTGGTTTCCAGCAGACGCACCAGTTCGCGGGCAGGCACTTCGGGCGGATTGCCCAACGCCTGCAACGCCATCGGGAAGTTTTTCATCGTTCCTGCAATTTGCTCGCCAACAATTTCTTGTACATCGAGCATGTCGGTGAACATCATGCCGGGGCTAAAGCCAATAAATTGGACGCCCAAATCGGCATATTCGCTCGCCATCGTGCGCGTAAACGACGTGATCCACGCCTTGGTCGCACCATACAGCCCGGAAGGCGTCGCCGCCCGCAGGTCGCTGCCGCGCCCGTACATACTCACAATCGTGCCACGTCGAGCAGGTTTCATATAATGCAGCGCCGCCTGTGTGCCGTTGATCGTCCCGACGCAGTTCACTTTGAAAGTCTGCTCGGCGACTTCGGGCGCAAAATCAAGGATGCCGCCCGCTGTCGGGGTAATGCCTGCATTGTTGACCCAGACATCGATCTGCCCAAATTGCTGGATAGCATGACGAGCAAGCGCATACACATCTTCGGCGACGGATACGTCACACGCCAGACCCGAAACTTGATCTGGTTTGTTGAGTTCTGCCACAACCCGATCCACATCCGCCTGCTTGCGCCCCGAAATGATGACCCGCGCCCCAACAGCGAGCATCGCTTCAGCAATAGCGTGACCAAACCCGCGCGTGGAACCGGTAATGACGATGACTTTGTTTTTGAGATTCATTGTGTTCTCCAATTAGAACAAAAATCCAGTTCGCTGGTTGAGTAGCCCTGAGCTTGTCAAAGGGCGTATCGAAACCAAGAACGGCGTTTTCAACACCGCTTCGCCTCGATTTCGATACGGCGAAAAGCATCGCCTACTCAATCAGCGGCTACGCTAAATATTTAGAGTTTCGGTATCAATACAGGCGTATTCTTCTTATAATCTTCATAATCTGCCTGCCCGCCCCACTTTTCATCCGCACGAGCTTCGAGCATCGGCACACCGCTCACGCGAGTCAGCAACAAGGTGACGAAAATTGGCGATATCAGCGCAAGCCATTGCCAGCCCTGTAAAACGGGTACGGCAATCAACATCACGCCCAGCCACAAGGTGATTTCACCAAAATAATTCGGGTGGCGGGAGCGTGACCACAAACCCGTATTGATGAATTTGCCTTTGTTGGCTGGGTCTTTGCGGAAAGCGCTTTTCTGGTTGTCGGCAACGACTTCGATCACAAAGCCGAAGAGCCAAACCAAACCACCGACCAAGCCCCAGACGCCGAGCGGCTTATGCGTCACGCTCGTCAGCGTCATGGAGGCGGCGATCACCGTGAACGTAACCCATAATCCCTGCAAAGTCCAAACATGGAAAAAACGCACAAAGGAGGGCTTGATCTCATCAAAGCGACCGTCTTTTCCATCGCGCTGGATGCGCGAAAAAAGGAAGCTGCCCAAACGCAGCGCCCAGATCATCACCACGCCCATCATCAACAATGAGCGAGCATCCCGCGCTTCAGGGTTCAGAAAGAACGCCAAAAGCATGGTCGTGATGTAGGTGATACTGCCCGTCAGATCGAAGAATTTTTCGGTCTGTTTAAGATAGGACGGGATAAAAACCAGCCAATTGAGCAAAAATGCCCAAGCGACGAGAATGCCAAAGAGTGGCAAAGCGCCAACTTTAACGCTCTGCTGACTGCCCGCAAAGGCAACGCCAACAGCAATCAGAATTTCGATGATGCTGGCGAGAAAGTATTTTTTTTCTTCTTGAGTCATGATTTTTCTCCTAGAATATAGCGGCGGTTGAGTAGGCTGACAGCTTTACCGTCAGCCGTATCGAAACCAGAGCGGGTTATCAACGCCGCTTCGATTTCGATACGCACAAGGACGATAAGGCTGTCCTTGTGCTACTCAATCTCCGCTGGAATTTTTATTCACCTATAAACGCAAGCGTCGCATCCAAAATCAACGCCTGCTCTTCTTCACGCGAGATGGTCGCCACGCCATCACCGGGCTGAATGCCATACCAGCCAAATTGGGCATGGTTGCCACCCTCCATCTCTACCCAAACCGTGTCTTTGGGCGAGCGCGCACGAGATTGGCGAATGCCATCCACGCCGCCGTCTTCCGTCCCATAGATGGACAAGACCTTCAAATTTGGGATGGCGCTCAAGTCCGTGCCTTTGGCGGAGTAGGACGCCCACAAAAAGAGACCGTCCACTTTGTCGGGATTAGCAGCGACATATTCAGCCGCCATTGAGCCGCCGAGCGAATGCCCGCCGACGTACCAATGCTCAATGGCGGGATAAGCTGCCATAATCTCATCCGCAATGTTGATGCCCGTAAAGGCTAAATTCAACGGCATCGGCGGCAAGACGACGAGATAGCCCCCCCGTGCGATTTCTTTAGCGAGCGGTGCATACGCGCGCGGATCAACATGCCCGCCAGGGTAAATGATGACGCCTGTTGGGGCAACCATCTCGGTCGGGGTGAAGACCATCCAACCGTCGGTGGTGACGTTTACTTGTGCATCGCTTTCGAGGGCGGTAAGCGCTTCGGGCATGGCAGGCAGTGGGTTTTCTGCCCAAATGACAAAGGCGGCTGTTGCTACGATGAGCAGAACAAGCAGTGCTAATGAGATTCGTTTAATCCAAGTTTTCATTTTTTCAAATAACCTCCAGTCCCTGAGCGGAGATGTAGCGAAGCGAAATCGCAGTCGAAGGGCGGTGTAACCAAAGAACTCCGTCCTTCGACTACGCTCTCTAGCGTTCGCTCCGCTCAGGAACTGTTATTTTCTTCTAAAACCCACGCTGCTGACCGAGCCAAGGCGCGGATTGATTCGCTTTGAATTCGTCCACGCTGGGACCTTGCAAATTGCGCAAGCGCCATGTGCCATAGAGATAGGTAATGACGAGCAAGACCAGCAGTGCGGGAAATCCGGTTAGGGTTTGCACCCATGCCAATTGATCGGCAGCGCCGCCCTGATAGAGCCTGACCTGCCACCAAAATTTTAGTCCAAAGAAGAGCGTCCAGAGGAACGTCGTTTCGGTGTAGGCGGGGCGCACTTGCGGATGCCAGTACCACGCCAATTCCCAGCGGCGGGAGATGAAGCTGCTCCAGGCGGTCAACGGACGCTTGACAAGCAGGCTCAGGAGGCAGAGTCCAAGCGTCAGACCGCCGCTTAACAAACCGGGCAGAAAAAAGCTCTCGGCGCGTCCGAGCAGCGTGACCAAGCCAATTGCCAGCAAAACGCTGAAAACGCCGAGCAAGCCGTAGGTCAGGGGTTCGTTCCGCTGCACGCGGCGAATGCCGAGCAGGACGCTTAATCCCAGCGCTGTCCACATGGCGAAGCGCAGTCCCCAAATCGCATTGGCAATTAAAAAGAGTAGGGGCGGCAAAAGCGCATCGAGCAGACGCGCACCCAATACCGCGCTAAACTCTTCTTTTAGCTCGGTCAGTTTAGCGGGCATGTTTCCCTTGCCAGAATTTCGTCCAGTCACCATTCGATTTTTGCAGGGCGATAAAGCTGTAAAGTGCGCCTGCGAAGAAGCCGAGCGTCATCATGGCAACTGTCCATAGGATGGCGGTAACGAGCTTTTCTTCACGGTAGAAAATCCAGAG
>JANTFU010000084.1 GCA_024763295.1 Anaerolineales bacterium | reverse complement strand
GGTGTAGAGGAAGGAAATCTCTTCGCCGGATATGCCCTGCTGATAGATTTCTGCCCGATAGGATTCACGCAATGCGTTGGCTTCATCCCAAAAGGCAAAGCGAGACGCGCGTGATTTGGAGAGGGTTGCCAGCGATTGAAAGTAATGCCCGAATTCGGTGAGTACCGTTAACTTGCCCCCCTCTGCCCTGTCGGGCATCTCCCCCCGTCGGGGGGAGAACTGTGCTTTGAGGAAGCGTACCAACCGAAGCAATTCATACGTCTCATTCATCGACGAGCCAAAGATGCCGGGCAGACCGTTCAGGGCGTCGTACCAGCCGGGTTTACCGGCTTCCATTTCAATGCCCATCCCTTCGGGGTCGAGCGTGCTGAATTTGATGGCAGCAAGGAGCAATAATTTGCCAAAAACCGTTGTTTCATAAATCTTGCCGTCAGGTGTTTGTGTCCAGCCTGTCTCGCCGATGTGCTTAACGGCGTTATATTGACGCACACCTTTTTCCGTGCGGACGTAACGCTCCGCGCGTGGGCAGACTTGCGCCGGGCTGCGATAAAAGGGAATTTTGGCGGCGAAAAGTTCATCTTTGTGGTCGGGATAGACGGCAAGGAAGTTTTCGACCAAATCCAAGATATACGTCCAATGGTCGACCCAGAAGCCTTCGCCGTAATCCGCTTCCAGATGTGGGGTGGCGTGGCGCAACGCTTGGTCGATGAACTCGTTGTAAGAGACGGTTAACTCGATGTGATGATCGACGATGTATTTGAGCAAAGCGCCGGGGCTGAATCCCTGCTCGAGCAACGAGACCAAGCCTTCATCCACGTTCGAGACGAGAGTCAGGAGTTCGGTGCGCTGTTCGGGGTCAAGATGAAAGCTGGTGCCACGCACCACGAGCGGATTGTAGCCATCCAGTTGAATCAAACTAAGAAACGTACGGATGTTGTGGTCGCCAATGCGCGGATCGAACAAAACGTCACTGCGGCGATTTTGGCAAACATCGCGAAAGTTGCCGTTGCCCTGCGAATAAAATTCGGCGGCAAGGAAAAAGTGATTGTAGTCGCGTTCGGGGTCGCCATGCTTGCGTGAGTAGATGTGATAGGGATGTCCGCCGAGAAAAACGGGCTTGCCACCGCGCAGAATATTGTCAAGATAGGTCTGGCGGACGTAGGCATCGAAACGCGGATCAGCGGTTTGGGTGGCAACCGTATTGGTTAGATTTTCGATGAGTTGCTGGTTTTCGGCACGTTTTTGTGCGAAATAAGTTGGCGTGGCAATCCGCTCGCGTTGGCTGGCGATATTTTCATAGCCATTGACATGTCCAAAGAGAGCATAGAGGGTTATGGATTGCTGCGGCGCAAGGCTTGCCGCTTCACCGAAGAAGGCGCAAGGTGTTTTGCCGACTGTGATTTGCTTTCGTTGTTGAAGTTCAGCAAGGGATTGTTTAAGGAAATTGTCGGGCGTGCTAAAGGAAGTGTTTGCTCCGAAAATAATCGCGGGGTCAACAAGAGGAAAGCTTTTGCCTGCATCCGTGAAACTGAGTGCAAAATGCCCTGCCTGAATTTCCTGCACCTCGGCGGTGTCGCCGGGGGTGGCAGCGAGGCGGAAGAAGGGCAAGCCGCTTTCGTGATGAACAACCTGCATCCAGGCTTCAAGGGTGCGACCGACCATTTTTAAGCCACCATTGTCGATGCCGTAGGGAATTAGGGCGGGCATCCCGTCGAGGATTTCGACTTCGATGGGGCTGTCGCTGATGTTGGTAATGGTGACTTGACGCGCGAGGGCGGCGAAAGGCTCGGCTGGAAGGGTGAAGTAGATCACTTCGGTTTTTAGCCCGATTTCAGGGTTTTCGTCAACGAGCGTGAGTTCGCTCATCGAGATGTGCATCTCTGCCTGAGGTGATGACGAGAAGGGTTCGTAATATCCGCTTTCTGCGCCTTTTTGCCATTTGATAAAAGTACGAAAGCCTTCCCGTTCAGTGCGCTGATAGGCTTTGTTCGCCGATTGAAACTCCATAATCGGCACGTCTTTGCTTTCAACGCCAAAGCTGGTGATGGCTTGTCCGCGATTGACGTAGAAAACCCACATCGGCACACCAAGCTCACCCGCCACGCCAGGCAAAAAGCTGGAAAAGGGACGTTTTTGGTTGTAGTTGGGGAGGGTGTAGGAATGTTCGGGCATGATCACTCAAAACATTATGGACGGCGGTTGAGTAGGCTGACAGCATTATCGTCAGCCGTATCGAAACCAGAGCGGCACTTTTTACTCCGCTGCGATTTCGATACGCACAAACACGATAAAGCTATGTTTGTGCTACTCAATCTCCGCTGGGATTTTAGTTTTACGCGGGCCAAATTTTACGTCCGCCGCCTTGCGGAACAATCGCGTTGATCGCCGCCAGAACATCATCGTCAAGTGGCGGGAGTTCACCGGCTGCGATATTGGCATCCGCCTGTTTGACGTTTTTGATGCCGGGGATGACGGTTGTCACCGCCGGATGTGCGAGTGTAAATTGCAGCGCCAGTTGCGCTAAGGTCTGTTCTTTTGCCAGCGGACGTAATTCTTCGACCAATTTCAAGTCATTCAAAAAGACCTGATATTCATCTTCGTTCTCATGCCAGCGAGCGCGGAAGTCGCCTTCGCCGAAGCGCGTATCGGCGTTAAATTTGCCAGCCAAGATGCCCATCGCCAAGCCGCCGCGCACAATCACGCCGATATTATTTTCCTGACAGTAGGGCAAAATCTCATTTTCCGCTGTGCGATTGAGAATGCTGTAGTCAATTTGCAGAGTCGCGCAGCCGCCATCCTGATTGAAGGCTTTTAGGTACTCAAAATCACTGGTGCTGACGCCATAGGCGCGTACCTTGCCGTCTTTCTGCAATCGCTGAAAGCCCTCGACAAAATTTTCCATCGTGGGGTCGCGGAAATCAATATGGCTTTGGATCACATCAATATAATCGGTATCCAGCCGACGCAGGTTCGTCTCGACACCGGCGATCAATTTTTCCACGCTGGTATATGCAGATTGTCCCGCATCCCCGTCAAAATCCCGCCAACCAATTTTCGTCGCTACCACGAATTTATCACGGCGACCTTTCATGGCTTTGGCGAGCAATTCTTCGCTATGATCCCAGCCGTAGACATCGGCAGTATCGTAAAAATTGACACCTTTGTCTAAGGCAAAATCGATGGCGTCGAAAATTTCCTTGTCATTGGTCGCGCCCCACTGATCGCCTCCGGCAGCCCAGAGACCAAAACCAATTTCCGAAATTTTCAGGTCACTTTTTCCTAATACGCGATATTTCAAAGACATTTTTCCTCCTATGGTGATTTGGCAATGCACGTTTGCACGTTTGCATCTTTATTGTATTCATGCAGCGTTTTGCTGACTTTTGAGACGCAAAAATTGAGTTCGTCTTTTGAGATTAATTTTGTGGCGATGAAGGGACCGGCGATGCCGTTTTCGTCCGTCTTGGCTTCGAGGGTCGCGCCAGAGATCGCCCCAACCCAGCCCGCCGAAACGACCGCCCCCTCAACAGGGTTGCCACTCTTATCAACGACGGTGACGTAAGCCGTGCCCTGCCACTTCTCGTCTTCGACAGGGTTCATTTCCATAGTCATTTCGGCGATATGGATAGATTTGGTTTGCAAATCTTCTTCGCTCAACTCGGTGTCGCGATAAACGCGCACATAATCGACAAGCAATTGCTGCGGGAAGACGGTGGTCTCATCGGGGCTGCCGGGCCACTGCCCGCCAACGGCAAGGTTTAGGATGATGAAAAAATCGTGGTCATAAACCCATGCGCCGGGTACATCTTCTGCTGAAATGCTGTTGTAAAGGACATCATCCACATACCAACTGATTTGGTCGGGTTCCCATTCGATGGCGTAGGTGTGGAAATCATCTGCAAAAGAAGCAGCACTCGAATAGTAGGAACTGCCGATCCCATTTGCGCCGGAGTAGCCCGGTCCATGAATGGTGCCGTAGACTGTTTTCGGTTCGCCGATATTTTCCATGATGTCAATTTCGCCGCAGTCGGGCCAACCGTTGGTGTTGATGTCTTCGCCCAACATCCAAAAGGCAGACCAAATCCCTTGTCCGGTGGGCAGTTTCATACGCGCTTCCACGCGCCCATACGTCCAAGATTGGCGCATTTGCGTCTTCAGGCGCGCGGATGTGTAATCACTGGCTTTGTAGCTTTCTTGGCGGGCTTCGATGACCAACATCCCGTCTTCAAGGCGGGCATTTTCTGCGCGGTCGGTGTAATTTTGCAATTCGTTATTGCCCCAACCGCCCGCGCCGGTATCGTAGAGCCAATTTTCGGTATTGATTGTATTGCCGTCAAACTCGTCGCTCCAGATCAATTCCCAGCGTTCGGGTGTGGTGGGCGCAGCGGGCGCTTCTTCAACAACTGGCGCTGCCGGAGCGGCACAGCTAGCGAGGAGACTAACGATTAGGAGCAAGAAAATACTTTTGTAAAATTTCATTTATCACTCTTTATTCTTTTTCAAAGAAAACAATCCAGTTCCTGAGCGGCAGGCGACTGCCCTTGAGCCTGAAGTCGAAGGACGGCGTTCTCTGGAAAATCGCTCTTCGACTACGAGCTTTGCATTCGCAAAGCTCTCCGCTCAGAGACTGTATTAGAACTTTTAAATAACCAACTCATAAAATCGGATTGCACTTCGCGTCACTCTTGCAAGACCCGATGTGCAACGCATCTTGCAGATGCAATGCACATCTAGGTTATTCCGTCAAGCCAAAGCCAAAGGGGAAGAGCGGTGCTTCGGATGAAGAGCCAAGCGGCAACTGGTCAACGGAGCGGAGCCAGGTGTACGGTAATTTGCCCGTAAAGGGTTGGTCGCCAAATAAAACATCGGCAACACCCGCGCCTTCGGTGCCCGGCAACCACGCCGAAAGGAGTGCGTCCCATTGGTCGACAAAATCGGTGATGATAACTGGACGTCCCGAAATCAGCACAACGGCTAAATTCGCACATTTATCCTGCATATTGCGTAAAACGCGCAATTCGTTAGCGGGCAAAGTCAGCTTGCTGCTATCGCCCTGTCCTTCCGCATAAGGTGTTTCACCAACCACCGCGATGCAGACGGAATCGGCTGCGCTCGCGTCGCCCGTGAATTTACCGGCTTTGCTGTACTCAACCTGTGTGCCCGCCCCAACCGCGTTTTGGATGCCTGCCAGAATGGTAGTGCCGGGCGTGATGTCGCCCTTTTTGCCTTGCCACTCAATCGTCCAGCCGCCGGATTGGATGCCGATATCGTCAGCAGCCGAGCCACCGACAAAAATTTGCGGGATGTCTTTATCAAGCGGCAACAGTGCGTTATCATTTTTGAGTAACACGACTGATTCGGCAACGGCTTGACGCGCAAGCGCGCGATGTTCCGCAGAGCCAACATCTGCGAGCAGATCAGGCTGCGAGAAAGGCTGCTCGAAAAGCCCCATTTCCATTTTTACAGTCAAGATGCGGCGCACAGCATCGTCAATGCGCGCCTGCGAGACATCCCCCGCTTCAACGGCTTCGGTGAGCGTATCAATGAAGCGTTTGGCGTTATAGGGCACCATATTCATATCGACACCGGCATTGATGGCAGTCACGACCGCTTCGTAATAGTCGCTTGAAATTTGGTCAATGCCTCCCCAATCGGAAACGATGAAACCATCAAAGCCCATTTCGCCTTTGAGCACATCGGTGATGAGATATTGCTGAGCGTGCATTTTCATCCCGCCCCAACTGGAATAGGAAATCATAATGCTGCGCGCACCCGCGTCAATCACGGCTTGATAGGGCGGCAAGTGAATGGCGCGCAAAGTTTCTTCGTCGATGTCGGTGACGCCTTGGTCGATCTGGTAAGAGCCGCTGCCCGTGCCCCAAACCGCACCGCCATCGCCAACGAAATGTTTTGGCGTACCGATGGTGTGATTAAGTTCAAAGAGAATTGGGTCTTGCAATCCCTGCAAATAGGCGGCACTCAACGTCGAAACAAGTTCGGTGTTCTCGCTATAGCCTTCATAGGTGCGTCCCCAGCGAATGTCCTGCGGCACCATCACGCCCGGAGCGTAGTTCCAGTAGATGCCGGTGGCAGCCATTTCCTGCGCCGTCACGCGCCCAATCTCGGTCATCAGGGCAGGATTATTCGCCGCGCCCAAACCGATATTGTGCGGGAAGATGACCGCGCCCACCACGTTGCTGTGACCGTGTACCGCATCCACGCCGTAAATCAAAGGAATGCCCAAACGGGTATCCAATGCCTGCTGCTGGAAAGCATCCACCATCGCCGCCCAATTCTCGGCTTCCTTGCCATCTTCGGGTGAACCGCCGCCGCCACTCAGCAAACCACCGAGCGCGAAATTGGTCACGTCGTTGCCACGCACACTACCTTTTTCGATCAGGGTCATTTGCCCAATTTTTTCTTCCAAAGTCATGCGCGCAAGCAGGTCTTCAACACGCTCGGCAATGGGCGCATCCGCCTGTTTGTAGAGCGCATCCGCTTCGATGGCGGGCAATTCTTCGGTCATGCCGCCTTGCGGTTCAATGCGCGCGGCTTCGGGTTGCCCGATCTCGTAAAAGATTAATTCGCCAAATACGCTGGGATCGTAATAGGATGAATCGCTCACGTCGAAACGTGACCAAATCACTTTCTTGTTGCGGTTGGATTCGGCGGCTCCGTTGAGATGAATCTGGAAGCCAAGCACCGTACCATGCTGTGGCTGGATATTCCAAACCGAATTTTGAAGCGGAAGCGCCGCTTCGACGAGGTAACCTGTTTCCGTTTTAACGACTTTTGCCTGCACCCCGGTTGATTCGTGGTTTACCCCGCCATAGACGTATGTATCTGCCGCTTTGTCGATGTTTAATGGTGGAATTGTAATTTGGGCAACCCCGTCTTCGTACGAGGTCAAGCCCAAATCGCCGCTCGCATTCACATAAATTTCGAGCGAGTCTTCATTCCAATAATCGGTACCATGTTCGCCGGAGACAATCTTCGGATCCGTTACATCCCCAAGAACATAAAGGAACTCGTCATCAGCAGCTGCCGCGAAAGAGACAGAGGTCGCGCCGGTTACATCTGCTGCGCTTTCAGGAATCAGAACACGCGGGACGCGCTCCCAGTCGGAGGGATCGCCATCCAGCGTGATCGAAAGTGGAAAAGGGGCGTAATAACTTTCGTTAGGGACACCATCGGGCGCAAGCGGCGCGTTTGGATCGGCGGTCGGCTCGCTTTCTGTTGGCGCTGTGGGGGTGGCTTGTGGTGCGCACGCCGTAAGAATGAAAATGAAAATCAAGAAAAATGTAGAAAATAATGACTTTTTTTGCATCGCAATCTACCCTTTGATAAAAGTGGGGATTTACCCCAATCGAGTTGGAAGAACCCGATCGGAGCAAATCCCCATGCGGAGGAATACCGATATATTTTGGGGAGGTTATTTATTTTTCAACGCCCGTTACCACAACACCCTGCATGAATTGTTTCTGTGCGAGGAAGAAGACGATGACGGGAATGACAGCTGAAATTAAGGAGGCTGCCTGAATCAAGTTGGTGGACTGCGAATAAAGGTTATTGAACGCGGTCAAGCCAACGGTAATGGGGAATTTATCGGGTTTGCCTGCCAAATAAATTAGGGGACCAAAGAAGTCGTTCCACGCCCAGAAGAAGTGGAAGAGGGCAACAGCGGTCAGTGCAGGTCCGGATGTCGGCAAAATGATAGAGGTAAAGATGCGCAACGGGCTGGCACCGTCGATCATTGCCGCTTCATCTAATTCGCGCGGGATGGACATAAAAAACTGCCGGAGCAGGAAGGTATTCGTGCCCCAAGAGAAAAATGCCGGAATGATGAGTGGCAACCATGTCCCCACCCAGCCTATTTTTAGAAAGACAAAATAGGTCGGAATAAGCGTAACCGCACCTGGCAAAATTACGGTGGAGAGCATCAACATAAAGAGAACGCCCTTGCCCGGTATTTTGAAACGCGAGAAACCATAAGCGACTAAAGCTGAGGAAAGCACAGCGCCAAAGGTGGTGATTCCGGCGTAAACAAGCGTGTTCCAGAGTAGACGCGGGAAGTTAACTGTATTCCAAGCATCAACAAAGTTGCTCCACTGCGGGGAGTACGTCCAAACACATTCCAGTTGACGCCATGCCCCTTCCCATTCAATCGGTCCCGCTTCGGGGTTTTGTGGATCAATAAATTGGCTGGACTTGCGTCCTTTTTTGTAAAGGGCAAGTTCACGAACTTCACCATCGGGCATGGGTACAGAATAAACCCCATATTCTTTGCCTTCATAAGTGAAGGTGCTTTCCGCAGCGGGCCACCACGGGGCATCAATGGTTGATAATTGTTGGTCTGTCTTCAGTGCTGTGACAACACCGTAGAACATCGGGATGAGGAAAAGGAAGAGAACCGCCAGAGCCAATCCCGTCAGCGCCAGTTTCATGCCGGCAACACGGATTTTTTTAGGAGCAATCGTATTTGCAGCCATTATCTCTCCTCCGAAGCATAGTAAACCCAATAGCGAGCAGTGCCAAACAAAATTCCCGTCAAGACAAGTGCGACAATGAACATCAGCCAAGCTAATGTTGCACCATAACCCATGTTAAAGAACGAGAAGGATTGTTTGTAGAAATAAACCATATAAAAGCGCGTCATTCCTTCAGGGAAACCTGTGCCGTCGTTGAGGACGAAAGGTGCCAGAAAATACTGCAAGGAACCGATTACACTAAGCACCAGCTGATAGAAAATCACCGGTGTAATCAAAGGAATGGTGATTTTGAAAAGGCGACGCCAAAAACCAGCACCATCGATCTGCGCGGCTTCGTATATCTCAGTTGGGACGCCTTGTAAACCCGCCAAAAAAATGATCATCCCATTGCCAACGCCCCACAAACCAAACATGGTATAGGCATAGTAAACCAATTTCGGAT
>JANTFU010000083.1 GCA_024763295.1 Anaerolineales bacterium | reverse complement strand
GATTCAAAGAGAGCGTCAAGCAAATTGTGAAGGAAAACAGAAAATTGCCCACCCAATAAGAGCTTGGGCAATTTCAGATGCTTTGGTAACTCAGTTTGCTCAAGAAGACACAAGGATATGCGTCACTGCGGTGGACGCAGCACCGCCTAGCGATTGGATCATGGCGACTTCGCCCGCTTCGCTCCCAGCCCTGAGCTTGGTGGCTGCTTCCACAGCTTGGTAGACGCCCGTAGCGCCCCCCGGATACCCGCGTGCTTTGAGTCCGCCCGCGATGGCACAAGGAATTTTGCCCTTCGGCGCGATGCCGCCACTGCTGGCGAGTTCCCAGCCTTTGCCGCGCTCGGCGAAGCCTGCCGCTTCTAAGGAGAGCGCGGCATAGATGGAGTAAGCGTCGTGATATTCAAAGAAGGAGATTTCGTCGAGAGTCACGCCCGCTTTTTCGAGGGCTGTGTTGACCGAGTGACGCGCCGCGTCAAAACTTAACGGATCGCGCCTGTCGTGGAGGGTCAGCATATCGGAAGCGGAAGCAGACCCAAGGATGCGGACGTTTCGGGGATGTTGGTCGGGCGGGAGGAATTCGGGGCGCGTGAGAATAATCGCGGCGGCGCCATCTGCTGGAGGGGCTGCATCAAACATATTCAACGGTGCAGAGACCATGCCGGCGCGTAGGTAGGTGCTTTCTTTAATGGCGCGGCGGAACATGGCGTTGGGGTTATCGACCGCATTGGCATGGGCGGTGAGGGGGAATGCCGCCAATCCATCGGCGGGGACGTTGAATTCGTGCATGTAGCGCTGCATGAGCATGGCAGCCTGCGATGTCGGGGTAAGCCCCTGCACGGCTTCATAGTCGCTGTCGACGGCAGTGGCGAGGGCATCTTCAACGCCGGAATCGACCATGTCGGTAAATTTTTCGACGCCGACGACGAGGGCGACGTCAATCATCCCGCTTTTAACGGCGAGATAGCCCTGACGGAGGGCTGCCCCGCCCGATGCCCCCGCAGCTTCGATGCTGTAGGCTTCGATGGGCGTCAATCCGCTAAAATCGGCGATCAGCGCCCCGAGATGGGCTTGTTTGGAAAGGTTGGGCGCGAGCATATTGCCCACGAAAAGGGCTTGTGGGCGCAATCCGCCCGCATCCTTGATGGCGGCTTCGAGGGCAAAGTGCGCCAACTCGCGGATGGAAAATTGCCAGTGTTCGCCGACGGTGGTTTGTCCGATGCCGGCGATGACGATGTCGTTGTCCTTGTTCATAGAGGAGTTTCCTTCTTGGTACGTAAAACGTGAAGACGTGAAACGTGATGTTTTTAGGGAAGAGGGGTTTTGGAGAGTAGGCTCTTGAGTAATTCAGGGTCAGGAGGAGGCTTTATATCAGTTTCCGATGTTGTGCGATATTCTTCCGGTTCTTCTCTCAAAATGCGCCCGCGTTGTTGCGGAATCATCGTGAGTAAAAGACGCAGAATTTGCGTTATCAGTTGAAGACGGTGTTCGGTGACTTTTTCGCCAAGAATATGACGACCCTTGTAATACCAGTCTCTGCTTTCGCGTGCGGAGCCAAGTGAATATTCATAAAAGCGAGCGCGGTCTTTTCCGGTGCCGCGTGAATATCCTTCGGCTAGATTTGCGCCGATGGATCCTAATGCACGATAGAGTTGGTCTGATAATTTTAATGTTCGCCTGTCTTGCATTAGTTTTGTGACATCATGCCAACCTACATCCGCCATAAACAAAGACAGTCGATACGCTTCCATTTTCCAAAGAGAATCTCCTGTGATTTCATCAGGAACACCCCGCAACCATTCATCGTAATTCATCATTATCCTCGCATCCCAACAATTTCACGTTTTACGTTTCACGAGTCTATTTCATCGTGATTTTGCCACGCATGCGCGCGTAGGTGGCGTAGTCGATTTCTTTGCGGCGGGCGATGTAGTCTTGGGTTTTCGGGGCTTTGTCGCGGCGTTCGAGCAACTTTTCGGTGACGGTGATCGCCATCGCGTCTGAGCCTGCGCCGGAGCCGAAGGATGCCATCAGGATGCGGTCGCCGGGTTTGGCAATATCCAGCGTGGCGGTCAGCCCGATGATGGCTGCGCCGGAGTAGGTGTTGCCAATCATCGGCGAGAGCAGACCGGGTTCATATTGTTCGGGCGTGAAGCCGAGCATCTTTGCCACCCGCGTTGGGAATTTGGCGTTCGGCTGGTGGAAGATGGCGTATTGATAATCAGCGGCGGTTGTGTTGGTCGCTTCCATCAATGTGCGCGCGGAATTGCCGACATGCTCGAAGTAGGCGGGTTCGCCGGTGAAGCGTGAGCCGTGTTCGGGATATTTCTGGTAAGCCCTGCGCCAAAAATCAGGCGTGTCGGTGACGTAGGAGTAGCTTGCTTCGATGACCGCGAGCGAATCTTTGGCGGGGCCGATGATATAGGCTGCGCCACCGGCTGCGGCGGTATATTCGAGGGCGTCGCCGGGTTTCCCCTGCGCGGTATCCATGCCAATCGCAAGCGCGTAATCCGCCATTTCCGAGCCGACCATGCCCATCGCGGCGACCATCGCTTCCGTGCCCGCTTTGCAGGCGAATTCCCAATCTCCGGCTTGGATGTGGGGCACCGCGCCGATGGCTTCCGCGACGATCGTGGACGTGGGCTTGACCGCGTATGGATGCGATTCTGACCCGACCCAAACCGCGCGGAGCTGATGCGCGTGAATGCCCGCGCGAGCAAGCGCGTTGCGGGCGGCTTCGATGGACATGGTGGCGACGTCTTCATCGAGACCGGGGACACTCTTTTCTTTAATTGGGGTGCCGCCAACGCCGCCCTTCCAAACGCGGTTGATTTCGGTGGCAGGCAGACGGTAACGCGGCACATACGCACCGTACCCGACGATGCCGACAGGGCGGGCGGGTTTGAGTAAAAGGTGTTCTTTTTCTGTCATGGGGTCTCCAAAGGTTTGAAAGTTGTAAAGTTACAGGTTAGAAAGTTGGGCAATTAGGAAGTGGGGATTACTCATTCCTGATACCTAATCAACTAATCCCTGTTCTCTCATAATTTCTTCCGCTCGATCTATTCTAACAACGCCTTCAGCAACCATCTGACCGGCGACCACATCCACCATCTCCCCTTCCGCGCCGGCGGCGATGGCGACTTGCCGCGCGTGCAGGGACATGTGTCCGCGTTGGATGCCTTCGGTGGCGAGGGCGCGTAGGGCTGCCAGATTTTGCGCCAAGCCGACCGAGACGATGATCTCTGCCAGTTCGGCGGCAGTTTCGACACCCATCAGTTTGAGCGCGGCTTGGGCGGTGGGGTGCACTTTTGTCGCTCCGCCAACGATGCCGACTGCCATTGGCATTTCGAGCGTGCCAACGAGATTACCGTCCGCGTCTTTGCCCCAAGTTGATAGGGATGTGTATTTTCCGTTGCGTGCGGCGTAGGCGTGTGCGCCGGCTTCGATGGCGCGCCAATCATTGCCGGTGGCAATGACGACTGCATCCACGCCGTTCATAATGCCTTTGTTGTGGGTCGCGGCGCGATAGGGATCGGATGCGGCGAATGCCCAGGCTTCGATGATACCGTCGCGGACAGCTTCGCCCGAAAAATCGTCAAAGGCAAGTGATGCGACAGGCACAGTGCAGCGTACGCGCGCCATTCTTTGATCTGATAAGTTCGAGAGAATTTTTAAGTGAACGCGTCCGCCCGTCAACTTTTCGATGCGGGGAGCGAGTTTTTCGCAGGCGGTGTTGATGGCGTTTGCTCCCATCGCATCGCGGACATCGTAGATGAGATGGATAACGAGAAAATCACCAATTGGCGAGTTTTCGATGATGCGCACTTCTAAATCGCGTGCGCCACCACCGAGTTTCTTTAAGATGGGGTCGATATCGTCGGCTTCGGCGATGAGTGTTTCGCGCGCTTCGTAGATTGCCATTTTTGCGGCGTGGATGTCGGCAACCTCCAGCACTTGGATTTGCCCGATCATTTCGGGGGCGGAAGTTGTCGCGAAGAAGCCGCCGCCTTTGCGGGCGAGTTTTGCCATAAAGGAGGCACCTGCCACGACTGAAGGCTCTTCGATGACCATCGGGACGAGTCGGTCCACGCCGTTGATTTTGAAGTTGAGTCCGATGCCGAGGGGCAGGTTGTGCGTGGCAACCACGTTCTCTACCATCTTATCGGCTTGTTGCGTGGTCAACAAGCCGAAATCCGGGCGCGTTCCGTCACTCGCTTGGGCGAGGGCGTCCAGTTTTTCGTCCAATGTCTTTTTATAAAATCCGGCAATGCGTGAATTTGTCATTTTTTATCCTTTAGGGCAAACCTAACCGGTTTTGAAAACCCGTCAGGCTTCTATTCTAAGATTCTTTTCTGGCAAAAGCTATCAAAGTGGATATAATAACAGTCGAGGAGCATTATGACACTTTCTTGTGAAGACTTGCAAGCCCGCTTGCTGGCGTTGCACCGCGCCAATTTAGAGTTAATTAAAGATGTTTCGCTGGAAACGCTGCTAAAGCGCATCGCTCAGGTGGCAAAAGAGCAGGCAAACGCGAAATATGCTGCCTTGGCTGTTTTGGATGAACAGGGGCGTATGAGTGAATTCATCACTGTCGGAATGAGCGACGCACAGATCAAACACATACCGCACAAGCCAAAAGGATTAGGCATTTTGGGCGCTCTGATGGGCGCCGAAGAACCTATCCGCCTATCAGAAATCAGCGACGACCCGCGTAGCATTGGGTTCCCAAAACATCATCCCAACATGCACACTTTTTTGGGCGTGCCAATTCTGACAGCCAACCGCCAGCTTGGACAAATTTATCTTACCGACAAAATTGGCGCAGATCGCTTCAGTGAAGAAGATGAACAAATCATCCAAATGCTGGCGGGCTATGCCGCTGCTGCAATCCAAAATGCGCGCCTTTACGACAACTTAAAAGAACGCGATATTGCCCTCACCCAACGCAGCGAAGACCTCGCATTGCTCAATGACATCGCCGCCACGCTGGTACCCAATTTGGGCATAGATGAGATTGTGAACAAAACCCTCGCCCTCGTGATGGACTATTTGCATGTAGAGGCTGGGGAAATTTTTCTCTTGGATGAGGATACCGAGACTCTGCACTTGGTACTGCATCGTGGTGAGGCGGCTCAAGCCTTTTGGACACGCAGCCGCTTTCGGCTGGGTGAGGGCTTCGTTGGCAGATCGGCGAAAAATAACGAGACTCTGGTAGGCAAAGCCCTATCACAAGAGATGCACGACTTGCGCCCCGCCGTAGTGGAAGCCGGATTCCGTCAATTTGCCTGCATTCCGCTCACTGCGGGCGAAAAGATGATCGGCGTACTTGGTGCAGCCAAACGCGGGGACAATCCTTTCGATCAGCGCAGCGTACAACTGCTCAGTGCCGTTGGCAATTGGGCAGGCTTGGCAATTGAAAACTCGCGCATGCATACCGATGCCCAACGTCTCGCCGTACTCGAAGAGCGCGAACGCATCGGTATGGATATGCACGATGGCGTCATTCAATCCGTTTTCGGCGTTGGGCTGCTGCTCGAAAATGTGCGCCTGCTCATGGACGAAGACCCCGATCAGGCAAAAAAGGGCATTCAACGAGCCATCGACGGACTAAACCAATCCATCCGCGACTTGCGCACTTACATTCTTGACCTGCGCCCCCGTCAACTCGGTGAAGAAAATCTGATGGTTGGCTTGCGCCGTCTTATCACCGAATACCGCGTCAACACGCTCGCCGAAGCCATGCTTACCGGCAAAGAAAAAGACGTTGCCTTCCTTTCACAACAAGAAGCACTCATCTTCTTCCACATCTGCCAAGAAGCACTTGCCAACACCGCCAAACATGCGCGCGCCAAGCGTGTCAGCGTCAGCATCTGGACTACGCCCGACCGCATCCTAATGGAAGTACAAGATAACGGCAAAGGTTTCGCTCTCGACAAAATGTCCGTGACGCTCGGACACGGTCTCTCCAATATGCACCGGCGCATTCGCAACGCCGGCGGCGAAGTGGAGATCGTTTCCGCTCCAGGAGAGGGGACTACGGTACTAGCCTGGCTGCCTCGCAAATAACACAGAAAAAAGTTATCCACAGGGAATCAAAATATTCAGTGTTTCACAAGAGCCGTAAAAAAAGATTTTTACGGCTCGATTTTTTAAGGTTAACACACCACCCTTTTGGCTTTTTTACAAAAAACCCCCATATATGGGGGTGGCATCAAGAAAAAGAACGCTTTAGAGATGGAACAAATATTCTCTTAAAAAATCATCTAAGAACCTACCCTCTCAAACATCCGTTAAGAAAAAGAAACCTTAAAGAATCGCGGTTTTTTAAGAGAACGTAGGGTTGTCAATGTAGCATGAAAGCCTTTTCTTTGCTAAAATCATGCCAGTTCGATAAAGGGTTTCTGGCAGAAAGACGAAGCCCCCCCAAAAAAACGCAACAACCTAAACAAGAAAAAAGCCCCTACACCCTAGGGGACTTAATTTCAATTACCCTCTTTTCACATCAAAAGCAGGGCGACCGGAGAATGCACATGGAAGCAAATCAGGCATGGCAAACTGTGCTGGGACAGTTACAAATGGAAATGCCCAGAGCATCATACGACACATGGGTACGCGATACCCGCCCCCTCAGCTACGAAGAAGGCACACTCACCGTTGGCGTGCGTAACGCCTACGCGCGTGACTGGCTCGAAAGCCGCCTCTCCAGCACCGTCAGCCGTCTGCTGATTGGCATCATGAACCGTACTGTGGATGTGAAATTTATCGTTAGCCAAAATGAGACCCAAGAATCCAAACCGGATGCCGAATCCCAACCTGCTACGGACGAAGAAAACGAAACGCCCGCCATTCAACGTGGTACCGGTACCCAAACCCTAAATCCGCGTTATACCTTTGAGAACTTCGTCGTCGGCTCCGGCAATCGCTTAGCCCATGCCGCCTGTCAAGCCGTCGCCGAAAAACCTGCCCGCGCCTACAACCCGCTCTTCCTCTACGGGGGCGTGGGGCTGGGAAAAACCCACCTCCTACACGCCATCGGCAACGCCTGTATCGCCCGCGGACTAAACGTTCTCTACGTTTCATCTGAAGAATTCACAAACGACCTGATTAACGCCATCCGCACCCAAACCACGCCCGCTTTCCGTGACAAATACCGCACTGCCGACGTCCTGCTGGTCGATGATATTCAATTCATTGCCGGCAAAGAATCCACACAGGAAGAATTCTTTCACACCTTCAACACTCTACACGGACAAGACAAACAGATTATCGTTTCATCTGACCGACCGCCCAAATCTATGGTCACCCTCGAAGAACGCCTGCGCTCCCGCTTTGAGTGGGGACTCACCGCCGACATCCAGCCGCCAGACCTTGAAACCCGCCAAGCCATTTTGCGCTACAAAGCCGAGCGTTCCGGGCGTCACGTCCCCGATGAAATCATCGAAGTGATTGCCGAGCGCGTCCAGTCGAATATTCGCGAACTCGAAGGCGCCTTCAATCGCATCGTCGCCTTTGCAGAACTGAGCGGCTCTCCCATCACAGCCAAACTCGCAGAAATCGCTCTTGCAGACCTGCTACCTACCACCCAAAAGTTACGACCAGAAGATATCATTAAATATGTAGCCAAAGAGAAAGAGACTACTGTTGAGAAACTCAAAAGCCGAGACCGTTCCCGCGCAGTAGCCTTTCCAAGACAAATAGCTATGTATCTACTGCGCAAAGAAGCTGATATTTCTCTACCGCAGATTGGCAAGGAATTGGGCGGACGCGACCATACCACCGTCATGTATGCCATCGACAAGATTGAAGAAAAAGTGGAAACAGATACCCGCTTCCGACAAGAGATCAATAAAATGCGCGCGGGCTTACATAGTGCCACCTTAGCCGTATAAAAGCAAAAGCGCCGGAGAAAATCTCCGGCGCTTTTTTTGTGGCGCAAGACCAATTTTGTCCTACACTAACGCAGTTTTAAATCAACCGTATAGCTATCTTCCCCCGCTTCACTTTCATAACCAAAGCCACGATACGCTGCAATTTTGCCCAAGTTAATCGCTTCTTGCTCGCGCTCAACAATCATCGTCAACTCATCAGCACTGTAATTGTTCAGCGCCGATTTGAGTTGATGCATCGCATCCGGCACCGGCAGATTGCGACGCTTATCCAGCGGCATCCCGCGCGTATCGAGTACGCCATTCTGTAAATTCAGCGGTACACGATACTCCGCTTGCAAACGCGCATTGGAGGCTTTCCAGCCCGCCTGATCCAGATCGCCTGCCCCAAAAAGCGCACAATGACAAGTACCATATTCTTCGATCTCATCGTCAATAAATTTACAAGGGCAAAGCATTTTCTTATCAAGTTCCGCATTCCCTGAAGGCTCAAAACAGGGGCAATAACGCTTACCAAAAGTATCTTCCATCTCTGTCAACCAAATCGACAGGTTAGTACTCATCATCCAGTTAGGATTCAGGGCATAGCCTTTCTTGGCGATATATTTCTTCATCCACGCCTTTTGCTTTTTAATTTGCGGACGATATTTGAAAAAATCCTTGAAAAACGCGATCATCATTTTTAACATCTAATTCTCCTTACTTGTAACTTAAAACAAAACAGCCGCCAGCATACGCCAACGGCTGCGGAGAATCAAATTCCGCACATCCGTTAAACGATGCAGCCGCGGCAGGGATGCAACACGGCATCCCAATGACAGGCTCAAAGAGCGTGGGGAACAAAAGCCTTTTTCATAACGGGGATAGTTTTACCATAAATCACAGATTTGATGGAAACGAATCGTAACGCTCTGGAAGATAGGCTGGGAACCGTCAAAAAAAGAAATGCCCCGTTTTTTCGGGGATGGCGTTTAAGTCGCAAGAAACAGTGATTTTGCAAAGAGGATGCTTTTTCAGTAGTGCGGTGAGATTGTCTCCTACCCTTGATTCGTGCGGGCTAAAGCCACTTCCTCAGTACTTGGAAGCCCTATGGGCTATGTTTTTTTAGTCTCTACGGGACTTTCATGCCA
>JANTFU010000082.1 GCA_024763295.1 Anaerolineales bacterium | reverse complement strand
CATTCGGGATTGCGCTGGCTGATTGTTTTGGTCGCTTTGGCGGCATCAATCTTGTTCGGCAATGGCTGGCTGACGAAACAGTATTTTCCAAAACCTGCCAGAATTTTAAATGCGATGTACAGCGGTTTACTAGATGCGCAAATGCTTTTGGGCATCGCATTGTTAATTAGTTTTGGTTTGTATACACGCCAACATTTTGAGCACATGGCGATGTTGATTGTAGCTGTGGCGCTTGCACATCTGCCGCGTAAATGGCGCAATAGCGCGGCGGGGGTTTATCACCGCAACACGTTTTTACTCATTCTTGCAAGCCTGCTTTTTATCTACCTAGGGGTGATGTTGTTGCCAGGGAATCGTTGGTAATTAAAGCAAAACGCGCTCTTTAGGAGCGCGTTTTTTATGGCGGGGAGGGCGGGATTCGAACCCGCGGTCGAGGAACCCCGACACTCACTTAGCAGGCGAGCCCAATCAGCCACTCTGGCACCTCCCCAGTTTTATTGTTAATCGCTCGGATATGGTGGAGCGGAGGGAGTGGGATTCGAACCCACGTGGGCTTGCACCCAACTTGTTTTCAAGACAAGCGCCTTCGTCCACTCGGCCATCCCTCCGAGCGGAGCGATTTTACCATAATTTAGACAGCTTATCTATTGCAAAATTTAATTTTAGCAATGCCCCAAAACGCAAAGAAGAACATCCATGCTGTTATACTTTGAGTTCCAGTGACTACTGATTAGGCGGCATTGCAGCGGTTTTTATTTTGCAAGTGCAGCGCGCAGTGACGTTTAGAAAGACAGAATATCTTATGGCAAAAACTTTTACTCGCTTTGTCTGCAACGAATGCGGACGCACCTCCCCAAAATATATCGGAAAATGCCCGAAGTGTGGCGCTTTTAACAGCATGGTCGAAGAGATTGTGCAGGATGATGCCGCCAGTAAATCGCGCACCCCGGCGCGGACACTGACCGGGCGCTCAACGCCGAAACCGCTCCCGCAAATCGACGCAAAAGCCGAAGACCGCATCCATGTGCCGATTGGCGAATTCGCCCGTGTTTTGGGTGGGGGCATCGTCCCCGGCTCAATCGTGTTGATTGGCGGCGACCCCGGAATCGGCAAATCGACTTTGTTGCTGCAAATGACAATGGGCATGGCAGGCTCACAACGCGTACTCTACGTCTCGGGCGAGGAGTCAGAGCGCCAGATCAAGATGCGCGCCACGCGCATCGCTGAAAGTGCGGGCAAAGCCGACCAACTCCCCGAAGAGCTTTTTCTGGTTACCGAGACCAATCTCGGTGTCATCATGGAGCATGTGCAGGAAGTCAAACCAACGCTGTTGATCGTCGATTCCATTCAAACGACCTACATTCCCGACTTAAGCTCATCTGCCGGTTCTGTAACACAAGTCCGTGAGTGTGCCTCGCAACTGCGCGAACTCGCCAAGACGAGTGGCATCTCGGTTTTCGTGATCGGTCATGTAACAAAGGAGGGCACCATTGCCGGTCCGCGCGTGTTGGAGCATATTGTCGACACCGTGCTCCATCTCGAAGGCGACAGATACCAAGCCTATCGTCTGCTGCGCTCCGTCAAAAACCGTTTTGGGGCAACTGCCGAAGTGGGCGTCTTTGAAATGCACGAGCGCGGACTGGTCGAAGTTTCCAATCCGTCTGAAGCTTTTTTGGCAGAGCGCATGGTCAACGCGCCCGGCTCTGCGGTTGCTGTGACAATGGAAGGCACGCGCCCGCTGCTGGTCGAAATTCAGGGACTAACCAGCCCAACCAACTTCGGCAACGCGCGCCGCACGGCAAACGGCGTCAACTACAACCGTCTGCTGCTGATTGCCGCTGTGCTCACGCGCCGTACAGGCGTCAGACTCTCTGAGCAGGATGTTTTCGTTAACGTGGTCAGTGGGCTAAAGATCGATGAACCGGCTGCCGACCTTGCTGTCGCCGCATCAATCGCCTCGTCGATGCGCGATATGCCCGTGCGGGCGGACGCCGTGCTAATCGGCGAACTCGGTTTGGCAGGCGAGTTGCGGATGCCCGCGCAAATGCCGCTGCGCCTGCGCGAAGCCGCCAAGCTCGGTTTCAAGGTTGCGATTGTGCCGAAACGCTTGCGCCAATCGGAGCCTTGGACGAAAGATATCGAGATCGTTGAAGTGCGCTCTATCCATCAGGCACTCAAAGTTGCGATGGGTGAGCCGCCCGCACCAGCGCGCCAAAAAGGACGCAAAATGGCGTAAATTTGTACGCCACGATACCCCTAATTTGCTACAATAGATAAGATGACAAAGAAACTTTATTTCGACGATGTGATGCAGACCAAGTTCACTGCGGAGGTGACGAAGACGCTCCGCGACGAACGTGGGTTTGGCGTGATTCTGTCCGAGACACTTTTTTACCCAACCAGTGGCGGACAAGCCCATGACACGGGCGTGATCGCTGATTCCCAAGTTTTGGATGTGGTCATTCAGGATGATGGGCACATCATCCACTATCTTGACAAAGAAATTTCCCCCGGTTCTTATCCCGCCAAAATTAACTGGGCGCGCCGTTTTGAAAATATGCAGCACCATACCGCTCAGCATATCCTTTCGGCAGCCTTCTGGCAGGAGTTCGCGCTCGAAACAATCTCTTCACATATCAGCTATGAAACGCCATCGACCATCGACTTTGATGTGGACAAACTTAGCCCTGAACAAATCTCGCGCGCGGAAGAGATCGCCAACGCGATCGTTTTTGAAAACCACACGGTCAAAACGTATTTTGTGAACGATAAAAACGCAGTACCTTTCCGCCGCCCGCCCAAAGTGGACGGTGAAATTCGCGTAATCGAGATTGAAGGTTTTGACTACTCCGCTTGTGGCGGCACGCATACGCCGCAGACGGGCATGGTGGGACTATTGAAGATTGTTAAGAGCGAGCGGATTAATCAAAAGACGCGCATACATTTTGTGGCAGGCTGGCAGGCATTGCGTTTTCTGCGTGGCATCCAAAGCGCGGCACAAGAGACGGCGGGGCTGTTGGCGGTAGGCATCGCAGAGATGCCGGAGAGTGTTGCTCGCTTACAGGAACAGCACAAAGAAGTTGAGCGTGAATTAAAAACACTCCGTCAAATGCAGTTGGATGCCGAAGCCGAGCGGATTGCCCAGTTCGCCGAGCCAATTGGGGAAAAGTGGTTGGTGACCAAGGTTTTTGAAAACCGTGATGTCGGCGAGTTGCGCAATTTGGCGCTGCGTTTGCGTCAGTATCCCCTGATGGTGGCTTTGCTAGGCTCGTATGATGGCAAGAAACTCTCCTTTATTACCGTTTGTGCTGAAAATACAGAACTAAATGCCAGCGAATTGCTCAAAGATCACCTTGCGCCTTATGGCGGTCGCGGTGGTGGAGATGCCTCCGTTGCACAGGGAGGCTGCACTACCGACGATATTGAAGCACTCTTTCAACATACCAAAGAGATGGTGCGAAATTCCTGACGAGAATTTGCCCCGAATTTAAAAAATCGCTATCCGACTGGAGAGCGGTTTTCTTTTTAACTTTAGTTTCGCCTTTTTGGTGTTTACGCTCTTTACACTATAAAATTAAGGAAGGCGTGTTGCATATTGCGTAATGTTTTTTGGGCTTACACAACACGAAACACGAAAAAAAACAAAAAGAGCAGATTTCTACAATCTGCTCTCTTTTTGAAAGGGTGCTTTTTGTGTGCGCTATGAGGCAGCTGCCTTGGCGCGGCACTCGTCGCAGGGACAAAGCTCACGCAAGAAGCTCCATTGATAGATGCCGTAGTCGTGTCCGTCTTCCCAGAGAATGGAAATGGCGTAAGAACCAACGGGAACAATGTCCTTGAGCATGTTTTGGCGTGTGTCAATGACAGGCAAAGTGAAAACGCCGGGGTCGGGCGGTCCGCCCATATTTTCATGTCCACCCCGACATTCCGCGCAGGGACAGGCAGCGCGCAGGAGGGTGAAGGAGTAGGTGCTGACGTGACCGTCATCCCAAGTGATAGTGAGTTCTTTTTTCGATTTACTTGCATCAAGATTGATTGGTTTAGGGTTCATGGAAAGTCCTTTTTACGGGTAAGAGAGGTGATATGTTTTTGCACTTTTGTTCAAATTTCACAGAAAAAGTGTTCAAATTCCGTGAAAATCGGTTAATCCGTAGCTGTTTTTAGGCTGATGGTTGAGATGCCATCTTATCCGAAGTTGAGGTTTTTACGCAATACGCAATACGCACTACTCATTCGGGGTTTCGACCGCTTCTAAAAAGTCAGCAGCCGCCCAACCGGAGCGAGTTGGATCATAGGGCGCGAGCAGATACCACCAAGTGTAGCCATCGGCGTCGACAGGTCCATCGGTAATCTGGAAGAGTTCGGTGTCGAAACCGAGGAAGAGTGGTTCGCCGTTCAAGCCGGGGTCGGAGCGGATGCGCAGCCCGTCGCCGCCGGTACCGATGATCTGGACGTAGCCGTTGAGGGCAATCTCGCCGGGGAGCGGGGTAGCTGTCCCCATAGCGGGATCAAACGTAG
Source organism: Anaerolineales bacterium (assembly GCA_024763295.1). Lineage (GTDB taxonomy): Bacteria > Chloroflexota > Anaerolineae > Anaerolineales > Villigracilaceae > Desulfolinea. The sequence continues at coordinate 4,513 of JANTFU010000082.1, read as the reverse complement.
GCGTTGGGATGATGCGCGGCGTTGATGTGGGTCCGGGAATCAGCGTAATTTCAGCAACCTGCAAATTGGGAGCATTTTCTTCGGGCGCGGTAAAGCCGAATCCGGTCACTAAGCTAAAAATAAGCAGCAGCAAACCGATGAGGGCGGCTGCTAAAATAACCCAACGGTTGATGATTTTAGCCTGCATTTTTCACCTCGCTGAGTGGCGGTTGGGAGAGGGCTTCGGCATTGGGTGGCATGAGCACACGCAAGGCGCGTTTTTTGACGCTAATCTTGGCAATTTTGGTGTCGAAGCGCGGCTCGCCATCGGTTTGAACGGCAAATTCAGTCTCGGCTTCGAGGCGTAATTCTTTGAAGGTAACGCGGCGGGTATAGTCGGAGGTGATATGCCTGCCGCCCCACATTTCCCAAACCGGGCGCAGGGCATCTGCCATATTTTTGCCATCGAAAAGCCACAGGTCAAAGAAACCATCGTCAAGCAGGGCATCGGGCGAAAGATTTGTCAGCCCGCCCATGTAATGCCGGATGTTATTGATCACAGCGAGGATGTAATGCCCTTCGATCTCTTTGCCGTCTGCCCAAATCCGCAGGGCAACGCCACGCCAACGCGCAGCGGTTAACAGGATGTTGGCGGCATATTCGGGAAAGGTGAAGAATTTTTCGAGCCGAAAGCGCGGTTCGACTTTTTGGACCGAAAGCGCATCCAGCCCTAAGCCTGCCCACATTAAAAAGGGCTGTTGATTGCAAAGCCCAATATCTACCGCGTAAATTTCCGCATCCCGTAGTTTTTTTGCGTTTTCCTCGAGCGCGTTGCTTGCCATGATGGAGTAGGGCTGCATGCCGAGTTCCTTGCCCCAAACATTGGCTGTACCCGCCGGAAGGATGCCAAGTGCGGTTTCGCTGTCAATCAGCCCACCCGCAATCTGTCCGATAGTGCCATCGCCGCCAACGGCAAAGACAGCGTCTACGCCACGTTCAGCGGCGCGCCTGGCGAGATAGGTGCCATCTTCACCGGAGCGTGTAGCCGCTGAAGAGACTTCCCAGCCGGCATCACGCAGGGCGTGTTCTGCCGAGGCAATCGCGGGAGCGACAGGGAATCTCCCTGCGGCGGGGTTGTAGATGATTTGGGCTGTGCGCATGGGGAAATGATTGGCTTGTTTAGTCGGTCTTAAGCGTCAGGCGTGGGAGTGGGGGTATCGGTCACTTCGGATGTTTCGGTTGGTGTGCGCGTCGGAGCCGGTGTGCGGGTCGCGCTGGGCGTGGGCGAAGGACCGGCGGTGATGGTCGGCGTTGGCGTGTAAAGTGCGTAGAGATGTTGGCGTCCTTCCGCGCGGAGATAGCCGGTTTCGGCGGTAAAGGGCATCGCAAGCAATTTCTGCCAATCGTTAAAGGCGGCGCGATAGTCTTCGCGCCCTTCGTGGCAGGTAGCGCGCCAGAAGTAGATTAACGCTTCTTGGTAGTCGGTTTCCATCAGCGCGCGGGTGCGTTCAACTTGTAAATAGCAGCTTCCGTATTTTCCATCCGCGGCGAAGGCTTGAGCGTAAGCCAGACTGGCATCGAAATGATGATTCAGATAAGTATTGGCGAGATCGAGGTCTTCGAGAGCTTTTTCAGCTTCGTCGAGTTTGAGATAAGCAAGTCCGCGATAGTAGTAAGCGTAGCCGTTACGACGTTCGAGTTCGATGATGCGATCTGCCACGTCGATAACTTTTTCGTATTGACCCAGTTGATAGTAGGCACTGCTCATAATGTTGAGCGCATCGGTGTTGTCGTCGACAAAGGCTGTATACGTTTCGAGCATTTGGAGCGCTTTTTCGGGTTCTTCGTTGGCTTCGTAGAGTTCGCCCAACAGCAAATAGGTATCCAACGATGTAATGTCGATCTCAAGCGCTTTTTCAGCGGCGGTGAGGGCATCTGCCGTTTCGTCCTGCGCCATGTAGACTTCTGCGTAGGTACGGTAAACGTCAGCAGAATTGGGGGAAAGTTGTTTGGCGAGGGCGAGGTCTTCTAAAGCATTTTCGTATTCTTCTTCGCCAAGCCAGTAACGGGCACGCTCAAGATAGGCTGCCGGGAAATTGGGGTCTAATTCGATGGCTTTGTCGAAATCACGGATTACATTCGCACCGGCATTGAGATGGCGCGCAACAAGCGCCCGTCCGAGATACCCGGGAGCGAAGTTTTCGTCCACGTCGATAGACTGGTTGTAGGCTTGCAGGGCGCGGCTGTACTCTTCTTTGAAGCGATGTGCCTCACCGATGTAGTAGTAGGGATCAGCGCTCTGCGGCTCGATGGTGGCGATTTGCTCCATCGCGGTAATCAGCGCATCCCAATCCTGATTGTCGAGCGCGGCGTCGACAGCGTAGCCATAATCACTGGCTTGGACGGAACGCGGCGTATTGACGTAGAGCGGGGTGGGCGTATAAGTGGCATCAAGCTGCGCCCAAAGCGGGGTGGGTCCCACAAAGGCGGGTGTGGCTGCGGGTTTCGCATTCAGCGCGGTTGGGGTCAGCGTAAAAGTTGGAGATGGACCCGGGGTGTTAGTGTCACGGAAAACGACGTTGTTGCGCTGAGTGAGACCAAATATCGCAAAGCCGATTATTCCAAAGACGCCGACCAAGATGCCAGCCAAACGGACAATGGGGTTGCCGACAAAACCTCTAATCCCGTGCGCTTTCTCCTCTTCCTCTTCTTCTTCGAGTTGTTCTTCCCAAAGACGCGGTTTGTCGAGCGGAAAGGGGCTGATGTCTTCGTCCAATTTGCGTGCGCCCAGCAAAATCAAACCGCGCTTGGCGGCTTCGTTTTCGGGATCGGCTTTCAGGGCAGTCTGGAGGGCGTAAAGGCGTTCTTTTTGGCTTTCGACAGCGACGCTCATCCACACCCAGTAGGTAGCGTTTTGCGGATCGGCTTTGAGTAGGCGCGTGATAATCTCTTTCGCCTGTTTTTTCTTCCCTTGACGAATTAATGTAATTGCATCACTGAGCATAGTGTCTTCTGCCATAGATTGAGTTTAGCACAGGCTGTGAGAGTGAGCAAGACGAGCGCTCGTTTACAAGATGAAAATCAAATCTAAACAACTTCTGAACAACTTTTCTTTAGACTTTAGACATGAGTCATTCGTTATCAGCTATCAGCTTTTAACAATTAGTCCCCAACAGGAAAACCGCAGAATAGGACAAACTTATGAACGAGAAAAAAACAAAACTCATCACCACCTTCGCCCTAATCACCATCCTCGCGCTCGGCGCTTTTTTGCGTTTATACCAACTTGGCGCAGACAGCATCGGCAACACCTACTACGCTGCAACGGTTAAATCTATGCTCACCTCGTGGAGCAATTTCTTCTTTGGCGCTTTTGAGCCGGGCGGCTCGGTGACCGTCGATAAACCCCCACTGGGCTTTTGGGTACAGTCGCTTTCGGCGGCTATTTTTGGCGTGAACGGCTTCTCGCTTGCCCTGCCAAATGCATTGGCAGGCATCGGCTCAATCGCCCTGATTTACTATCTTGTCAAAGAGCAATTCAATCGCGGCGCGGGTCTCGTCGCCGCGCTGGTTCTCGCCGTTTTCCCGATCACCATCGCCACCGAGCGCAACAACACCATCGACGGACTGCTCGTCTTCGTGCTGCTACTGGCGGTCTGGGCGTTTTGGAAAGCCGTGCAAAGCGGAAAATTCCGCTATTTACTGCTAGGCGCCTTCATTATTGGGCTAGGCTTCAACATCAAAATGCTGCAAGCCTACATGATTCTCCCCGCCGTCTACGCGCTCTATCTTTTCGGCGCCAAACAAGGCTGGTTCACGCGCTTATGGCAACTCGGTGTCGCCACGCTTTTGCTCGTGGTCGTCTCGCTTTCGTGGGCGGTCGCCGTCGATCTTGTCCCGGCGGATTCGCGCCCCTTTATTGGCAGCAGCGAAGACAACACCGTCCTTGAACTGATTATCGGACATAACGGCTTATCGCGTTTGGGATTGAACGATAACGCTCGCGGCGGCGGCGGCGATGGTGGCAATCAGCCCCGGCAACCGCTAGACGGACAACAAGCGGGACGCACGCCTGTCAACATGGCTCCGTCAAGCCAACAGACGCCCCAACAAGCACTGGACGCCTGTAACGGACTCGCCCTCGGCGATGCCTGCACGGTCGAAATGCCACAACGCACCATCGAGGGGACCTGTATCTCTCGCCCACAGCAAGACGACTTGGTCTGTGCGCCGAACGAACATGCCCCGCAACAAGCCAATGCGGGTCAGGCTGCGCTGCCCAATGATGGCAATCCGCAAGGCGCTCCTCCGCAGGGTGGCGGACGCAATTCGAGCGAAACCGGCAGCGCCGGCATTACACGTCTCTTCTCCGAGCCGCTCGTCACGGAAGGCTCGTGGCTACTGCCCTTGGCATTACTCAGTATTTTGGTGACGGGTGTTACCGTCATTGCGAGCGGAGCGAAGCAATCCCCCTCCCCGAACGCAGAGATTGCTTCGGCGCAAGTGCGTGCGCCTCGCAAAGACAGACTTTTAG
>JANTFU010000081.1 GCA_024763295.1 Anaerolineales bacterium | reverse complement strand
TTATCATCTTAATTTCTCCCCAAAAGCATTAGCAATTTCATTCAAGCATGCCACTGCTTCTGCCATCTCAACCTCGCCGGCTTTGTGCGGGCTGTAGCGCACAAACTCAAAGAGACGAGTCAAACGCTCAACGGGGGCGGGGGGCAACCCTGCGTCCACCAGCCGAAGGGCAAATTCGTGCGGTGTCATCTCCTCGTCACGTTCGATGCCGCGGCGTTCTTTGACGACAGCGCCCATTCGCACATACGAGCGGACGATGACATCCTCCCAATCTGCGCCATCTTCCAAATCATCCAGTGATTTTTGGGCAATCCGCGCAAATTCTTTCAGTGGGGCATGTTCGATAGGCTTGCTTTCTTCCCATTTACGCCACAGCCACCATGCCGAGATGCCGAAGATTGACAAAATAATCAGGCTGACAAGGTAACTCCAAAGAGGCGAGACGGCTTGTGGCTCGAAGATTTGCGGCTCGGCAACGATAACCTGATCACTTGCAGCGGGTGCCATGCTGAAGACTTCGGTGTTGATGATGCTCGCGGCTGCGTCCATTTGATAATTGTTGAAGAAGTAGAGAATTGCAAGTGCAAAAATTGCGGCGCGGAAGGTAGTACGCAGTAAGCGTTTGCGCAGTTCGCTGGGCATGAAGACGATGGCGAGTACGGTGACAAGAATAAAAATGCCAACCAGCGCAACTTGTTGCCAGAAGGGTGTTTCAGAAAAGGCATGAGAAACTTGGACGAGGGTTTCTTGCAGCGGCTGTACTTCGCCCCCGCCGAGGTTGAGTGGTTGCGGTGGGGCAAGTCGAATCTTGGAGAGACCTGCTGCCAAAATGGTGAGCAGAAGAACGGAGAATGCAGCGATAAAAAAGAGTAGCGGCCTGTGCTTGTGGATAGCCTTCATAGCCCGTCGATTTTACCATTGACGCCGAGATAGCGGTGTTTTCAAAAATTCGCTATTTGAGCGTGCTATACTCTTGCTATGTCGAATAATTGCGCTTCATCCCTGCACCCCGATGCGCTGGAAGGCATTGAGCGTTTCAATCGCCGTCAGTTTTGGTTGGCACACGAAGCATTCGAAGATGCTTGGAATGCAGAATCTGCACCGATTAAAGAGCTTTATCGCGGCATTTTGCAGGCGGCGGTGGTGTATCATCACATCAGCAAACAGAATGATCGCGGTGCCATAAAAGTTTATCAGCGCAGTCAGAAATGGCTGCTTCCTTTGCCGGATATTTGTCAGGGCGTGGATATTGCCCGTCTGCGTGTGGATTTGGATGCTGCAATTGCTGAAGTGCGCCGCTTGGGTGCGGAAGATTTAGCCGAGTTTAATTTATATCCAAAAATCCATTTAACATGATTCCGCGAGGAGCATGCACTTGCGACGACGCGGTCTTATAAAACATGAAATATCTTAATGCCATGAGACTGCTTCGGCGGTGAAGCTGCCTCGCAGATTCATTTAGAGAAATGGCTATGACAACACAACTTCCTTTTGAAAACAAAACCGTCCTCGTAACCGGCTCCGGACGCGGCATCGGACGTGCGATCGGCTTGCATTTTGCCCAACAGGGTGCGGACGTGGTGATTAACTTCTTCCGCAACCGCCAGCCCGCAGAAGATACCGCCAAAGAGATCAGAGAACTTGGACGAAAGGCGCTTGTCGTCAAAGCGGACGTGGGAAATCTCGACGGCATCACGCATCTCTTCGATCAAGTTGAAGCCGAGTTCGGTGGCTTGGACGTTTTTGTCCATAACGCCGCATCGGGTTATAACCGACCTGCTATGCAGCAAAAACCGCGCGGCTGGGACTGGACGATGAATATCAACGCTCGTGCGCTGCTTTTCGCCGCCCAACGTGCTGCCCCGCTGATGGAAAAACGCGGCGGTGGCAGCATTATCAGTATCACCAGCCCGGGCGCGGACTATGTGCTGCCCGATTATGTCGTGGTCGGCGCAAGTAAGGCGGCTTTGAATGCGCTCACGCGCTATTTGGCGGTTGAGTTTTCGGAGAAAAATATCGTTGTCAATGCCGTTTCCCCCGGCGTGGTTGAGACGGATGCGCTCAAGCATTTCGACGCTATGCGTGAAGATGTGAACCTGATCAAGAAAACCGCCCAAGCGACCCCCGCCGGGCGGCTCGTCACGCCCGAAGAAGTGGCGGGCGTGGTCGCCTTTTTAGCCAGCCCCGCTGCCGCGATGATTAGAGGGCAAGTGATTACGCTGGACGGGGGCTATTTGTTGCAGATGAAGAGCAGGGAATAACGTTTGAACGTTTTCAAACCGCCAAGCCGCAGAGAGCGCCAAGTTCTTAACTGATGTTACGCAAAGATGAATAATAGATTGTCGTTTCCCCTCATCCTAACCTTCTCCCAAAGGGAGAAGGGACAAGTTTTTCCTCTTCGGGGGGAGATGTCCGGCAGGACAGAGGGGGCTTCCCCGCAAAATGTCAAAAAAAAGCTTTTCTCTGCGTTCTTGGCGTCTTTGCGGTTTCAGATATTCAATCTACAACCTTCAACCTTTAACCTGCAACCTGCAAACCTGTTACGTTCAACCCCTCGGCAACACCATTGGCGCCCCGCTGATCGGGTGCGGAACCACGTCCACAGGCGTGCGATACGCGGCGCTGATTCGGTCGGCGGTCAGCACATTGGCGGGCGTGCCTAACGCTTCCAACGCGCCATCCACCAAAAGGGCGACCCGATCCGCCGCCAACGAGACCAAATTCAGGTCGTGCAGCGCCATCACGACCGCCAGCTTTTCATCCCGTGCCAGTTTCCCCACCAACGCTAATAAATTCGCCTGATATTGCAAATCAAGGTGATTGGTCGGCTCGTCCAGCAACAGGACAGGCGTTTTTTGTGCCAGCGCACGCGCCAGCAAAACGCGCTGCTGCTCGCCGCCCGAAAGTTCCGCAATCTCGCGTTGCGCATAATCAGTTAGTTGCGCCTGCGCCAACGCCCACGCGACGACCTCCCGATCTTCTCGACTCTCGCGCCCTAGCCAGCCCATGTAAGCGGTGCGTCCCATCATCACGGCTTGCTCGACGGAATACGCACCGCCGAGTTGCCGAGCCTGTGGGACGACTGCCAGATTCCGGGCGCGCTCGGCGGCTTTGAGTTGGGTCACGTTACGCCCGCTGACCTGTACTTGACCGGCTTCGATGGGCAGGGTGCCGCTCACCGCACGGATGAGTGTGGTCTTGCCCGCCCCGTTGGGACCAATCAGCGCAAGGATTTCGCCCGCCTGCACATCAAAACTGATCTCATGCAAAACCCGCCGCTTGCCGTAGGCTGTACACAGCTTGGAGATTTCCAGTATCGCTACCAAAAGACCTCCTTTTTTGCGCGGCGCAAAATCCATAAGAAGAAGGGCGCGCCCAGCATGGCGGTGACGATGCCCACCGGCAGCGTGGACGGGGCGATTAAAATGCGTGCCAGCATATCCGAGACGAGCAGCAGACTGCCACCAGCCAACATGGAGAGCGGCAGCAGGCGTTTATAGTCCGCGCCCCAGATGATGCGTAAAATATGTGGCACGATCAGCCCGACAAAGCCGATGATGCCCGAAAAAGCAACCGCGACGGCGGTGGTCAGCGAGGCTGTGATGATGACGAAGATTTTGGCTTTTTTGATGTCCAGTCCCATTTGCTGCGCTTCTTCTTCGCCGAATTGGAGTACGTTTAGGGTATGTCCGCTGAGAGAGAGTAGTGCCATGCCGCTGAGCATATAGGGCAAAACCGCTAATACGGGCTGCCAGCCTGCCATCGGCGAGCCTCCCATCAAAAAGGTGATGGCGCGATAGATTTGCAGATCGGTGCGTAACATTAAGGAGGATGTGGCAGCCGAGGCAAACGCCCCGACCGCTACGCCCGCGAGAATGAGCGTGGTCAGCGGCACCATGCCGTTGACGCGCGCCAGATTATAGACCAGTAGCACGGTTAATATCGCGCCCGCAAATGCGCCTAATGGGATGAGATATAAGCCAATATGCCCGTTGAACTCCTGTGCCGTCATCATAATCACTGCCCCTAAGCCTGCTCCGGATGCCACCCCGATTAAATATGGATCGGCGAGCGGATTGCGGAATAATCCCTGATACGCTGCGCCACTGCTGGCGAGCGCTGCACCCGTCAAGGCAACCAGTAACGTATGCGGCAAACGCACTGCCAAAATAATGCTCGCTTGTGCGTTTGACCAATCTGCCGGGATGTGGACAAAGGGGATTTGATCCGCCAAAATGCGCAAAATCGTTTGCGGTGGGATGAATACCGCGCCTAGCGCGATGCTGAAGAGCAAGGCGCTGATGAGCAGCAGGCTGTTGGCGAGGTAAGGGTATTTGCGGAGCATGATAATTCCAGTCTCTGAGCGGAGGGCTGAGTAGTTTCGAGCGAAGTGAGAAACGTATCGAAGCCCGTAGACGAAGAGCGGTGCTTGTAAATGCCGTCCTTCGACTGCCGCTTTGATACGCCCGAAAAGCATCGGGCTACTCAGCGTCCGCTCAGGAACTGGGTGATTGGTTTACTCTAAAACGTCAGGGTGAAAAATCTTGGCAACTTCTTCCAACCCGTCGACGAGACGGGGACCGGGGACGCTCATAATATTCGGGTCAATGGGGTAGATATTGCCTTCTTGCACGGCACTAATCGCATCCCAACCGGCACGCTCGGCAACGGATTCGGGCGTGGTGCCGTAGAGGGCATCGCTCAAGAGAATAATCTGCGGGTTGATGGCGATCAACTGCTCGGAACTGATTTGGGTGTAGTCCCCTTGCAATTCTGCGGCAGCGTTGATGCCGCCGGCGGTGTTGATAATTAGGTCAATGAAGGTGCCGGCACCGGTTGTCCACGGATTGGCGGGGTCGGTGGCATCCAACTCGTAGAAAACGGTCGGGCGGGCGGAGATGGGGGCAATTGCCGCGTTCACTGCGTCCACGCGGGCAGCAAGTTCACTCACGAGCGTTTCGGTCTCGTCTTCGTGACCGGTCAACGCGCCAAAGTCGCGTAGATTTTCCCATAATCCGTCATAATCGGTCGGATTTTTCTGCCAATAGACCTGTAATCCGAGTTCCTGCAAGGCTGCGACTTGTTCGGCAGAGACGATTTCTGCTACGACAATTAGATCGGGTTCCATAGCAAGAATGGCTTCGGTGGGCAGGTCGCCCCAGAGCGAGCCGATGCTGGGCAGCGCGGCAGCTTCTTCGGGGTAGATGGACATATCGTCGCGCCCGATGACTTGCTCGCCTGCGCCGATAGCGAAAAGAATTTCGGTGGTCGAAGGTGAGATGGAAAGAATAGCTTGCGGGTATTCAGTGAAGGTCAGTTCATTGCCGAGGTCGTCGGTGAAGACCATTGGTTCGGGGGTCGGTTCTTCGGTCGGCTCTGCGGTTGGAATGACGGTGGCGGTGGCAGGAGCAGGCTCCGCGGGCGCGGCGGTGGGAGTGACGGCTGGGGCGCAAGCACCGAGCAGCAGGGTCAAGGTTAAAAGAAAAAGGATTGTTTTTTTCATTGGGTGATTTCTCCGTTATTTTGGGTAAGCGTTGGTTGAGTAGGCGACAGTTTTATCGTCGCCGTATCGAAACCAACATTGATACGAACAAGTTCTGTGGCTTCGGTACGCTCCGAAACGAATGGAGCTACTCAGCCACCGTAAGGAACAAAAATTAAATAACATACAAAGTTCTGCCAGTTCCTGAGCGGAAGGCGACAGCGTCTGAGCCTGTAGTCGAAGGATGGCATTCCCTGAAAAATCGCCCTTCGACTGCGCACTTCACTACCGTTCAGCGCTCCGCTCAGGGACTGTAATTTTGCACTTATTTAATCCTCATTCCTAAGAATCAAAATCCCCTGCACGAGGCAGGGGAGGCGTTAATAGACAAAAATTCTGTTAATCGTTCCACCTCCTTTGCGCGAGCTTTGTGGAATGCAAATAAGGCGGGCGACCTGGCTTGATTAGTTTGATAGTTAGCTAGTTTGATAGTTGGTTCGTTCGATAGTGAAAAACTACCCAACGAATCAACGAAGAACTATTCAACTAATCCTACAGTTGCGCGACAGCGCCGGACTTTGACCGGCTTCGCCATTAAACCAAAGGTACCTTATTTGTGTTGGATTGCTAAAGTTCTGTTAACGATGGTATTGTACTCTATAATCAAATTGTTCTGCCGTATAATTTAAAATCAAAATAAAGAAAATTCCCCAAACAGGAAAGAAAATGCCTGAAAAAATCCTCGTCGTTGAAGACGAACCCACCTTACAGGAAACGATTTCTTACAATCTTGAAAAGCAGGGATACGCAGTGACTGTCGTGGGCGATGGGCGTGAAGCCCTGAACGCGGCACGCAGCATGGACCCGGACTTGCTCTTGCTCGATTTAATGCTGCCCGGCTTAGACGGACTCGAAATTACCCGCATCCTCAGGCGGGAGATGAACGTCCCCATCATTATGCTGACCGCCCGCGACGAAGAGATTGACCGCGTTCTCGGGCTTGAAATGGGCGCCGACGATTACCTGACCAAGCCCTTTTCCATGCGCGAGTTGATGGCGCGTGTCAAAGCGCAATTACGCCGCTCGCGTCTGCATCAGGAAGAACTCGAACGTTATACCGAAAAAGACTCCCCGCAAGAAACACTCTCTTTTGGCAAGTTAGAGATCAATATCACTCGCCACGAAGTGACCCTCGCTGGTGAAGTGATTTCCCTTAAACCGAAGGAATACGAACTTTTGCTTTTTTTTGCCGAGCATCGCGGACAAATGCTCACGCGCGAATTTATCCTTGAGCGCGTTTGGGGCTGGGACTATGTCGGCGATAGCCGCACGGTGGATGTTCACATCCGCTGGTTGCGCAAAAAGATCGAAGATGACCCCGCCAACCCGGAACGCATCATCACAGTGCGGGGCGGAGGCTACCGTTTTGAAGGATAAAAAGTTGCAAGGGGCAGGGTGCACGCTGTTTTAGCTTAAATATGATTTCTTCAACGCTTTTCTATATTGTCATTACAATTTTCAGCGCCCTCCTGCTTTGGTTTGGCTGGCGTTATTATTCCTTGCGTCGGCGGATAGATGCCTTCAGCAAAACATTGCGTGATGTTACGATTTCCTTCCCCATCCCGGCAGAATTGCCCCAAGACCTTCCCAAACTCGAAGAACTTTCAAACGCGGTCGCTGCGCTGAATACGCAGTTGCAGCGAAAATTGAATGAGACCGAAGCGGATGGCGCGCGTCTGGCTGCGGTTTTAGAGCAAATTCCAGATGGTATTATCCTCTCCGATGAAGAGGGCGCCATCGAGTTTGCCAACCCCGCTGCGCATAAATTGCTCAACGAGAACCGGAAAAACTTGGTCGGGCGTCGAGTCGCTGAAGCGTTGCGGTATTATCAATTTATCGAGACTTGGCAAGCCAGCAAACAGAGCGGCAGCTTGCACAGCGAAGTGCTTGAACTGCCGTATCAGCGCGGTTTTTTGCAGATTGTCGTCGCGCCCGACCGGTATATGCCCGGCGGCAGCTTGGTGCTGATCCAAGATTTGACTCGCCTGCGCCGTCTTGAGACCGTGCGCCGTGACTTTATCAGCAACCTTTCGCATGAGTTGCGCACACCGCTGGCTTCGCTCAAAGCTCTCACCGAAACCCTGCAAGACGGCGCTCTTGACGATCCGCCCGCTGCCGAACGCTTTTTAGCGCACATCGTCACCGAAGTGGATGCGCTCACCCAAATGGCACAGGAATTGCTCGATCTCTCACGCATCGAATCGGGGCAAGTGCAGCTTAACCTGCACTCGATTTCCCCGCAGAAAATCTTGCAGCGTGCCGCCGAGCGGATGCGGATGCAAGCTGAGCGTGCCGGAATTGATTTGACGTTCGACTGCTCGGAAGATTTGCCGCCTGTCCACGCGGATTTAGTGAGAATTGAACAGGTACTTGTTAATCTTATCCATAACGGAATCAAGTTCACATCCCCGGGCGGCGCGGTGACGCTCTCCTGTCAGCCTGATTCCGCTAAAGTCCGCTTCGCGGTTGCGGATTCGGGTATTGGCATTCCATCCCGCGATCTGGCGCGCATTTTCGAACGTTTTTATAAAACCGACCGTGCGCGTGCCAGTCGTGGCACGGGCTTGGGATTGTCGATTTCGAAGCATCTTGTGGAGGCGCATGGGGGTACAATTTGGGTAGAAAGTATTGAAGGGCACGGCAGTACTTTTTATTTCACATTACCGAGCGTAAAGGAGCAACTATGACGTTGAAGGAAATTCCGCTTCCCCCCAAAAAACATATTGCGCTTGTGGCGCATGACCACAAGAAAAAAGACTTGTTGGAGTGGTGTCAGTTTAATAAATCGACGCTCTCGCGCCATCATCTTTATGGCACAGGAACGACGGGGAGTTTACTCGAAGAACATTTGGAACTGCCAATTACCAAGCTGAAGAGTGGTCCGTTGGGCGGCGACCAGCAGGTTGGCGCGAAAATCGCCGAGGGCGAAATTGACTTTTTGATTTTCTTTTGGGATCCGTTGGAGCCGCAACCGCACGACCCCGATGTGAAGGCGTTGTTGCGTTTGGCGCAGGTCTGGAATATTCCGATTGCCAATAATCGCTCCTCGGCAGATTTTATGATTTCCTCGCCGTTGATGTTAGAGGAATATACGCGCAAGGTGGCGGTTTACGAGCGCAGTTTGGATGATTTGAATTTAGAGGAATAATGTTTTTTTATGCGCGAATCTGTTGTTGATGTAAATAGACCGCTTGCATAAGAACTTTAGCCGCCGTCCCCGACAGCGATATTTGTTAGAAACCCGCGCCGAGGACGGCGCAGGGAGCAGGAGAAAAATAGATTTTTGCAAGCAGTTTAATGAAAGCAGAAAGAGGAAAGATGTTTTAATTCTTTCCTCTTTCTGCTTTCCTCGTGTGTTCCTTTGCTGGCGTTGCTTGCCTAGTAAATTTCCGGCACAAAGGTTTGGTCTGTAAACGGTGGGCGGATGTAGCCGTCGTTGTTTTGTCGTTCGGGCAGTTCGATTGGCTCGGGCGTTAAATCTTCATAGGGGATTTGGCTGAGCA
>JANTFU010000080.1 GCA_024763295.1 Anaerolineales bacterium | reverse complement strand
CTGAACACACACAGCGATTGGGCATGGATTCCCGGCATTAGCTGGGGCGGTGACTCAAAAACGCTTTACACCGTTACCCATGCGGCAGGCTCAACCCTAATCGGCGCAGAAGATTCGCCATATTTTGATTTGAGTGCTATTTCTGTTGATGGCGGCAATGCCATTCCAATGTCTGCGCAAACCGGTATGTTTGCTTATCCATCGGCATCGCCTATGCGTCCCAGCGGCAACGAGCGTGTTTACCAGGTAGCGTACTTGCAGGCGATTTTCCCTGCCCAGAGCGAATCGAGTCGCTATCGGATCGTCGTCATGGATCGGGACGGGTCAAATCGGCGCACCCTCTTTCCACCTGCCGACGCGCCCGGGCTGGAACCGCAAAAAGTCGTCTGGACGCCCGATCCGGTTCCCGGTCAGGTTGGCGATTTTCTGGCAGCCGTCTATCAGGGCAATCTCTGGCTAATCGACACAGGTTCCGGCGAAGCTCATCAAATTACCGGCGACGGGTTAATCAGTCGCATTGATTGGAAAAGTCTTTCCAAATAAAAAAAGGATTTCACATGCGTATTCTTATTACCGGAGCCGCGGGTTTTCTCGGCTCACATCTTTGCGATAAGTTACTTGCTGATGGGCATCAGGTCATTGGCATGGACAATTTCATCACCGGCAACCGTGAAAATATCGGACATTTGGCGGGCAACCAAAATTTTGAGTTCTACGAACACGATGTCTCAAATTATATTTACCTGCCCGGCAAAATTGATGCAGTCTTACATTTTGCTTCGCCTGCCAGCCCCAACCCCAACTCGGAACGCGCCTATTTCAACCTGCCCATCAAAACCATGAAAGCCGGTGCGCTCGGCACACACAACACCCTCGGCGTAGCAAAGGCAAATAATGCCAAATTCCTGCTGGCATCCACCAGTGAGATATACGGCGACCCAACCGTTCATCCGCAGGTAGAAAGTTATCCCGGCAACGTCGATACCATCGGCAAACGCGCTGTCTATGACGAAGCCAAACGCTTCGCCGAGTCGCTCACGATGGCATATCACCGCTTTCATGGCGTCGATACACGCATTGTGCGCATCTTCAATACCTACGGTCCGCGCATGGATTTGGATGACGGGCGCGCATTACCCAATATGCTCAAACAAGCCCTGCTCGGCGAAGCGCTAACCGTTTACGGCGACGGGCAACAGACACGCTCCTTCTGCTATGTCGATGATCTGATTGAAGGCATCGTGCGCCTGCTCTACTCCGACGAACATCTGCCCGTCAACATCGGCAACGAAGCCGAAATCAGCATTTTAGAATTTGCCGAAACCATCAACCGTGTAACAGGCAACCAAGCTGGCATCACCTTTGTGCCCCAAGGACGCAGCGCCCGCGACCCACAACGCCGCCGTCCGGATGTAACCCGCGCCAAAGAAATTCTAAACTGGGAAGCAAAAATCCCCCTGCAAGCAGGGATTGAGAAAACCATGCCCTACTTCAAGGAAAAACTGGGACTCTAAATGGCAAGTGAAATTTTCAGCCGCAAGGAGCGTGTACGCTTCATGCGCTTTGCAGTGGTTGGCGTGATTGGTGCCATCATTGACTTTGGCGTTATGAATTTATTAACGCAACTTTTCCAGATGGACTTGGTTCCTGCGGGCACCATCTCTTTCATCTCTGCTGTCACATCGAATTTCATTTGGAATCGTTACTGGACCTACCCCGAATCGCGCTCGCGTCCCATCGCCAAGCAATTGGGTATGTTCTTTCTGGTCAACTTGGCGGGCATGGCAATTCGCATCCCGATTTTGTATTTCCTTGAGCCGCCTATGCACCCATTTTTTCGCAACTTCGGCTGGAACTTACCGCTCGACCCCGATTTTCTCGCCAAGAATTTCACGCTCGCCTTTGCTGTGGGCGTAGTCATGCTCTGGAATTTCTTCGTCAACCGCTATTGGACGTATAATGACGTGGATGACGCTCCCGTAACGGCATAAAAATGGCAACCCAAAACTCGATTATCCCAATTTATACAAGCAAAGGCGATGCGGAAGCCTTTCTGGTTTACCCCTATATTTATAACCGCCTTGGCGAATGGATTGGCTGGATCACCCCTGAACGTGAAATTTATTCCGTGCTCGGAGTATATGTCGGCTTTTTGGGCAGTGGTCCACGCATCCTGCGTAAACGGGTTATCGAAGTGGCAACATCGACCCGCACCCCACCCGGAAAACCGTCAAAAGTTTACCCGCCTGCCAGCGTTCCGCTCGCCCCGATGATGGCGGAACTGCAATATAGCGAGATCGACGTTTTGCTGGACGAACCCGAAAGGCTGCACACGGCTGATTCGGGCGAATTTCGGGAAGATTTGGATTAATACACGAAATAGTGCATTACATTCATCAGGAACGAAATTAAATAACATACCAAGTTATATCAGTTCCTGAGCGGCAGGCGACAGTCGTTGAGCCTGAAGTCGAAGGACGGCGTTCTCTGAAAATCGCCCTTCGACTACGCACTTCTCTATCGTTCAGTGCTCCGCTCAGGGACTGAAATTTCACATTTTCTTTAATCGTTGTTCCTAAGAATGCGTTGCACTGAAGCTCTTGCAAAACAGTTTGAATTTTCACCCCGATTTGCAACGCACTTTTCAAGTGCAATGCAAATCTAACAAATTAAACGGTACCAAACAAAGATTAGGCACAAAATGACCAAACAGAACCAAGCCAAACCCATGAGCGCGTCGCGGATTTCCATCGCACAGTTAATGCAACCCGAACACGCCAATAATCATGGCAACGTTCACGGCGGCTGGATCATGAAACTCGTCGACGAAGCCGGTGCGCTGGCTTGTATGCGACACGCCCAACAACGCGTCGTGACGGTTGCCATCGACCAGATGACTTTTCAACATCCCATCATGATTGGGCATTTGATCATTTTGAACGCTGAAGTGACCTATGTTGGGCGCACGTCGCTCGAAGCGCAGGTTTGCGTAATCGCGGAAAACCCCGTGACAGGCGAGCAAGTGCATACGAACACGGCGTATTTGGTCTATGTAGCGATTGATGAAAATGGCAAAGCGGTTGAAGTGCCTGCGCTGTTCGCCGAAAGCGATGCCGAAAAAGAACGGATAAAAGCCGGTGAAGCGCGCCAAAAGCATCGCCTATCCCAAAAATCGTAAAGCAAGATTTATCTTGCCTAAAATGCAACATGAATGTTGCTCTACAAGAGTAACGCAAGATTTATCTTGCAAAAACTATGACTGAAAACGAACTTCCCCTCGCCCCCGACGATTTGACGCCCGAACCCAAAGAGCGTCAGGCGCACCCTTTCAAAACGTTGAAAGAGTTGCTTGACCACGTTTCGGGCAAGGATTTGCCGCCGCTGAGCCTAGAAGATAACCGCCAAGCGGAGGTTTTACCCTTTCCCTTTTTGGCAATTGTCGGGCAGTGGGAAATGAAACTCGCCCTAACCCTCGGTTTGGTCAACCCCAACGTCGGCGGGATTTTGCTCGTCGGTCCACGCGGCACCGCCAAAACGACCGCTGTGCGCAGTTTGGTCGATTTGCTGCCACAGGTTGAGCGCAGCGCCTGTCATTACGGCTGCCTGCCCGAAGATATCGAAATTGGCGGACTGGATGCCGTTTGCCCCGATTGCGCAAAAAAATACGGCGAAGGCAAATCGCTAACCATCTCCGACCGCGTGCGCCTGATTGAATTGCCGCTCAACGCCAAGCTCGAAAACGTGGTCGGCGGCTTGGACGAGCGCGCCGCCATCCATCAGCGGATGCGCCTGCGTCCGGGCATTCTGGCGCAAGCCGACCGCAACCTGCTCTATATCGACGAAGTGAATCTGCTCGGTGACGACGTAATCGACGCCATCCTCGACGCCGCCGCGCAAGGCTCGTATACGCTGCGGCGCGGACCTGCCTCCGCAACCTATCGCTCGCGTTTTTTGCTGATCGGCTCGATGAACCCCGAAGAAGGCAATTTGCGACCGCAGATTATGGATCGCTTTGGTTTGCGCGTCATCGTGCGCGGCTTGGATGATGCCAAAGAGCGCCTTGAAGCCTACCGACGCGTCCAAGCCTACTTAAACTCCCCGCGCCAAGTGATCGGCTCATACGCACCCGATATGGCTGCCGTTAGAGAAGAATTGCAAGAAACCCGCCAACGTCTCGCCAACGTGCGCATCTCAGACAGGGTTGCCAAAGAAGCAATCGCCCTGACCCAAAAGCTGGGCGTTGACTCCCTGCGCGCCGAGATCACCTGGTTTGAAGCCGCGCGCGCCTATGCCGCCGCCAACGGACGCACGCGCGTCAAAATGACCGACCTGCACGCCGTCGCACCGATGGCGCTGCGCCTACGCCGCTCAACATTCATCGACGAATATTTCGAGCACCAAGAAAGCGAAGAAAGCGAACTCAGCAAGTTAATTGAGCCTTTCGCACGCAAAAACCGCAAAAAATAATTCGTCTTGCGTATTTCGTAAAACCCTATGCAATACGCAAGACGCAATCCGCAATGTTTCCCAAGCTCAAAAAACACGCCCCTATCCTTATCTCCCTGTCAATTGCCTTCATCATCGCCCTTTTCAGCTTCCAAGACTACGGCATGACTTGGGACGAATACCTCTACTACCAATACGGCGAGGCGGTCGGGTACGCTTATTCCATCCCCGCACATCTCAGCCCGGATTTCGACATCAACCGCGCCTACGGTCCCAGCGTTGGCGACCATAAGGTGTACGGTCCTGTTTATTTGCTCATCACGCGCATCCCCGTACTGGCGTTGCGCAACATCACCGGGCTAGACATCTTCACACTTTGGCATCTGATTAATTTTATATTCTTTCTGATTGGCGTCTGGTACTTCCACTTATTTGCACTGCGCTGGCTCAAGCCCACCTCCGCATTTTGGACAAGTCTGCTCTATCTCACCCAGCCGCTGCTTTGGGGACATGGCTTCATCAACCCCAAAGACATCCCCTTTATGAGCATTTTTGTCATCACGCTCTATTATGGCTTCAACATGGTGGATGGCTTTAGCGCTAAAAAAATTCCCATCAAAAATCTTGAGCGCGCTCAGCTCAAAAGAATCATCCTTGTCGGCATTCTGCTTGGCATCGCCACCAACTTGCGCATCATCGCGCCCTTCATCGCCGTGCTTCTCCTCCTCTACGTTTTGCTGGCACGCAAATGGAAAGCCATTCTCTGGTTCATTCCGCTTGGCATCGTCGCTATGCTAACTCTCTACGTTACTTGGCCCTACCTCTGGGATGCGCCTGTGCAAAACTTCCTCGCCGTGCTGGCACGCATGTCCAATAACCCCACCAAACTCAAAGTGCTTTTCTACGGCACCGAATACCGCGCCTACGCCCTGCCCCTGCGCTACTTGCCCGTCCTACTCGGCATCACGCTCACCGAACCGGTTTGGATTCTCTTCACACTCGGTTTTGGCAGCGCCAGTTTCAGGATTTGGAAAAAAGAACTGGATTGGAAAGCTCTGGCGGTGACCGTCTTCTGGTTTGCCTTTATAGTAGCTTATATCCTGACGCTTCGCCCGCCGATGTATGATGGGTTCCGCCATTTTCTCTTTATTTTGCCCCCAATCTTTGTTCTGGCAGGTTTCGGCATCGAACAGCTCGGCGCGTGGATGAAAAAGCCCCTCTTCAATGCTTTGGTGCTGCTCCCGCTGCTCTTTTACGGCATACGCGGCATTATCGCCCTGCATCCTTACGAATATGCTTACTACAATCAATTCGTCGGTGGCACCAGCGGTGCAGAAGGCAAATTTGAAACCGACTATTGGTTAACTTGCTATAAAGAGAGTATGGAAGCATTCACGACCTATGTTGACGGCGAGCAGAGCCTCCTGCAAGTCTATCGCGAGCCACGCAACGCGGCGTATTATGCGCCTAACAACATAGAAGTCATTGATGCTATTTATGTCAACCCCGGTGACTACTTACTGCTTTCGTCGCGTTTAGACGAAGTGCGCCAAATTGCAAAGAAGTCACCCAATATCATTGAAATCGGGCGCGATGGAGCCACCTTCTGCGCCATACGGGAGATTGCACCATGAGCTTAAGAGTGATAGCAGGTACAAAACGCGGACTACGCCTAAAAACCGTCGCTGGTGATGGGACACGCCCAATCACAGATCGGGTGAAGGAGAACCTCTTTAACATCCTCGGCGCGGATGTAATCGATTCAACGTGGTGGGATCTCTTCGGCGGCACTGGCGCCGTCGGCATCGAGGCGTTGAGTCGCGGCGCAAAATTTGTACGCTACAGCGAGATGGGACGCGAGGCAGTTAACGTGATCCGTGAAAATTTGGCACACTGCAAATTTGACGCTGACCAAGCCCAAATCAGGCGCGGCGACGCATTCGCTTTTCTTGAATCCACCCCGAATTTTGCCTTCGACTATATTTACATCGCCCCGCCGCAGTACAAAGGGATGTGGGTGCGCGCCATCCAGCTCGTAGACGAGCATCCCGATTGGTTGAGTGATGCAAGCTGGGTGATTGTCCAAATCCACCCGCGCGAATTTTACGGCTATGAAGAGATGCCGCTGAAAAATCTTGAGAAGTTCGACGAGCGCAAATACGGCAGCACCTTGCTGGTCTTTTACGAAAAAATTATTGAGTAACGTAAGTCCCTTAAATCAAAAAGTCGCAGTATGAGCCGCGACTTTTTAATTTAATCAAGAATTGCAACGCCCTCGCGCCGTTGAGTAATCACAAAACTTCTAACGAAAGGCGTGCGATGCGCCGCCCGTCCATTTCGACAACGGTTAGACGGATTGAATTCACTTCAATCGAATCACCCACAACGGGAATGCGATTGAGATGCCCGAGCATAAAGCCCGCAATGGTGTCGTAGTTTTCATCGGAGAGCGACAAGCCCATCTCGCGGTTGACTTCTTCAATGGCAAGCAAACCGTCAAGCACAACGCTGCCGTCAGACTGTTTTTGGAATTCGGGTGGCTCGTCGTCAAAGGGATCGCTGACTTCGCCAACAATTTCTTCCATCAGGTCTTCAAGCGTGACCAAGCCAGCAGTGCCACCAAACTCGTCCATCACAATCGCAATATGGCGGCGCTGATCGCGAAATTGCTGCAAAACCGAGCGCACCGGCACCGACTCAGGGACAAAAAAGGCTTCGCGTGCCAGCTCGCGGATTTTGCAGTTCGCTTTTTCGGGCACACGCTCGGCGCGCAAAAGGTCTTTGATGTGTACAATCCCGATGATATTGTCAAGATCATCGTCGTAGATCGGGAATTTCGTAAATGACGATTGTACCGCCTGCTCAATCGCTTCATTTAGATAAATATCCGCTTCAAAGGCAGAAATTTCTGTGCGTGGAATCATGACACGCCGCACAAGCAGCTCCCCAAAATCGAAAATAGCGTGCAGCATCTGACTTTCTTCAGAGGCGACGACCCCTTCTTCGGCGCTGGCAGTCACAATCATCTTCAATTCTTCCACTGAATGCACCAATTCGTGTCCCGCCGCCGGGTCAACGCCCACTAATTTCAGCAAAGCATTCCCTGTACCGTTCAGCGCCCAAATAAAGGGTTTGAAAATCGTTTCGGTAATCAATGTTGGGCGTGCGACTACCAATGCCGTGTTTTCAGGGCTTTGCAGTGCAATCGACTTCGGTGCAAGCTCGCCCACCACCACATGCAAAAAGGTAATCGTAGTAAACGCCAAGCCCGCCGCAATGCTATGCGACGCGCCATCCTGCAAGTTGGCAGGGAAAAGCTCAATTAGCGGCGTCAGCAGGTGCGAAAGCGCGGGTTCACCGACCCAGCCTAACCCCAAGCTCGCCAACGTAATCCCAAGCTGGGTGGCAGCAATCACCTGATCAGGGTGCTCCAGCGCTTTTTCCGCCCACTTTGCCGTAGAATTCCCCTGCGCCACCAATTCTTTAATCCGTGTGCCACGCACGCTTACCAACGAAAATTCCGCAGCCACAAAAAAACCGTTTGCCAAAACCAGCAGGGCAACGGCAACCAAACGTAATAAATCTGATCCAAGTGTCGGGTCCATAGCGTATCCTTTTCAGTAGATTCAACGTCTCCTGACGTTAAATTTTGCATAAAATCCGAAGTCAGGAGATTTCGGAATCCATCACAAGATAAAATAGTCGCTAGATTTTAGCATAAAGGGGAAAAAAGTGACGGTTCGCATCGACCGTCCACTGGGTAGCTGCCATCCAAGCTGGGGATTCGAGTATAAGCCCAATTACGGCTACCTGCCCAACACCATTTCGGGCGATGGCGAAGAACTGGACGCCTATATTCTCGGCGTGGATGTGGCTCTCGAAACCTTCAGCGGCATCTGCATCGCGATCATCCAACACCTAGACGAAAGCGACGACAAATTGAGCGTTGTGCCTGCTGGGATGAAATTCAGTGATGAAGAAATCCGTGCCAAAACCAATTTTCAAGAGCAATATTTCAAGGCAGTCATTCTGCGCTAAGGGATGAGCATTAAATAATACAAAGTTGTCCCGGTTCCTGAGCGGCAGGCACCAGTCGTTGAGCCTGAAGTCGAAGAACGGCGTTTCCTGAAAATCACCCTTCGACTACGCACTTCTCTAGTGTTCAGTGCTCCGCTCAGGGACTGAAATTTTGCACTTTATTTAATCTACCCGCACTTTGGCAAAATGAATCTGTGCCCCTTCTTTGGGCGTGCTATACTTTTTACCCACATTCAAAATTTGGTCATAGTTCTAGGTAGCTGATTACCTGAATCTGTGAGGCAGTTCTATCGCCAAAGCAGTTTCATGTATTTAGAAAATTATTCTGCTCTCGAGGAAATTGCTTCCTTGAATACCACCACAAAAATCTTATGATGACCCCTATAAAAAGAGAGCCTCATCCAATTCAGAAGCTATTGCTGAAATTCACATCATCCAAACTCGGCGCAAAGATCGCCTCGCGCGTCTTGCCACCCATCGACAGAGCAATTCTGAAGAGAACGCAAAACCGCATGTCGCTGACCAGTCTCTTGTCCGGCATCCCCGTGATCGTGCTGACAACAACCGGTGCCAAAAGTGGATTGCCGCGCACGGTTCCTTTGTTGGGTGTTATCAAG
>JANTFU010000079.1 GCA_024763295.1 Anaerolineales bacterium | reverse complement strand
CGATACCGAAATAGGGATATCTGTTATTGCTGAGTTCATTGTGCCACTCGAAATACTAAACAATGAAACATTCAAATATAAAAATAATACAAGTGTGAGAGTTGCACACGCTGACATTCCTAAAACAATTAATATAGTGATTTGCCGTTTGGTCACGGATTATCTCCCTTCTTATTCTCTTTTATTCTACTTAAACATGCATACTTGGAATTGGGTATTTTTAAATAAAATCTCTTTGTACATTTTGTGTTTTAATTTGGGCGAGGGTAAATTTCAACTGATTTTATCTGCTAATCTTTTGGCTCTAGCCGCCGTCCTCGGTGGCGCTTTGTGGGAGAAGCCTGCGTCGTACGGCGCGTTGTAAAAAACGCCGACGTAGGGGATTATGCAACGCTATGCTGCATAATCCCCTTAAGGTAGCTATACCTTCTTCTCTTTCTTGCCGCTCATTACCTTTGCGATTTTTGCCGCCAGCGTGGCGTTATTATGCAGTAGCACCAAATTTGATTGCAGTGATTTGCCACCACTCAACTCATTAATACGCGCCAACAGGAAGGGCGTTAGGGCTTGTCCGTGAATGCCTTTTTCCTGCGCATCGGCGGAGGCTTGTGCGATGATCGGGTTGATGAAATCATCGTCCAGCGAGTGTTCTGTGGGGATAGGATTGGTGACTAGAATGGCGCTCTTCATGCCCACATCCCAGTGCGCTTTGGCGAAGGCGGCGATCTCTTCGGGAGAATCGAGGCGCACACTCACGTCCAAGCCGCTTTGGCGTGAGAAGAAAGCCGGGAACTCATCCGTGCCATAGCCGACGACCGGTACCGCCATCGTTTCGAGATATTCGAGTGTGGCGGGCAGATCGAGTATGGATTTTGCGCCGGCGCAAACTACAATCATTGGCGTGTCGGCAAGTGCTTGCAGGTCGGTGGAGATGTCGAGATAGCTCTCGCGGTGGACGCCGCCAATCCCGCCGGTGGCAAAGACGTTGATGCCCGCTTTTTGTGATGCCAACATCGTCCCGGCGACGGTCGTGCCGCCATCCAATTTTTTGACGATCACTTTGGCGAAATCGCGCCGCGAAACTTTGACCGGGTCTTTGGCGTAGGCAAGCCGTTCGAGTTCAGTTTTCCCGATCCCCACGCGGATTTTGCCATCGAGCAGGGCAACGGTTGCCGGAACCGCGCCTTCAGCGCGCACTTTGTCTTCCATAGCGAGGGCAAGTTCCATATTCTGGGGCGTTGGCAAACCGTGTGTAATGACAGTTGATTCCAGAGCAACGATTGGCGCGTCCATTTCACGCGCGCGCTTAATTTCATCCGATAATACAAACATTTAATATCCTTTATTTGAGAGAATTGCCAGCCTGAAATGCGGCGTTTCGTTGAGCATTTGCAAGCGGGTTTGTGTCGGTGTTAAGTGTACCGTTTTTTTGCTATCCATGAGTATATAAAGTTGATTTTCGCCGCTGGCATCTAGCACATCATCCCAGCTTTGATCGGCGTCGATGGCAGCTACGACAGAAAAGTATTGCGCATATTCATCAGGCTGCCATTCCATCCCAAATTGCGTGTTAATCACTTCGCGTTGCAAAATCTGCGGCGCCCATTCTTCGAGTGCCTGATTGCCAATCACGAGCACTTGTGCATTGGGCGGAATCTCGCTTTGCAGGCGCGCCAATGCATTGATTTGCGCGGCGCTGATTTGCCATTCTTCATCCGCTAGCAGGCTTTCGATGGCGAGCGTGGCGTTCATAAAAATGCTCACCAAAACCACCAGTGCCGCGCCCACAAAAAAGTGTAGGCGCTTTTTTGCAGGCAGTTTTTTGAACGCTGTTTGGAGCGCCGGAGCGGCAACATAAATCAAGCCCGCGCTCGCCAAAAGCGGTGTGATTAGCGCCGTGAGCCAGACGCTCTCGCGCGGGATGATGGCGATGGCGAGAAAAAGCAGCGGCACAAAGCCCTTTTGGTTGAGCAAATACCAAACCAGTCCCAGCAAAATCAGCACGTTCCACAAAATGCCAAAATCGCCACCTGCGTAATTGAAGCTAAAAAAGGATTGGATAAAACGCACCAGCCACGAACCGCCAGCACCATTAAACTGACCGGACATCGGTGTTATGAAGATGTCGAAACCGTGATTCCGCGCGACGACGAACCAATACGGCGCAGACAGGATGAAGCCCAAAATGCCGACGAAGACGAGCCTGAATTTGTGCTTGTTTCCGTTTTTTAGCATCTGTCCGAAGAGCAGCAACGAACCGACAACCGCCGCCACCGCGCTACCGGGACTCGAAGCAACGCTCGCCGCTAGAAAAATCCCCGCCCCGACGATATTGCCGATTTTTCTGCTTTCTTTTACCCTGAGCAAAAAATATGTGTACCAAATTAGGCTAAACGTGCCGAAGGCTTCCGCCAAGCCCGCCGCTTCAATCTGGTTGACGAAGGCAGCCGGCATCAGCGCATACGCAAAAAGCGCCGCAACGACGAAGTTTTGATCGTCTGTCAGCTTGCGCAGCAAAAAATAGAACGATGGTACCGTCAACGCCGCGACGAGCGGCGGCAGCCAGTTTACCGTCCAAAAATGCGGTGGAGAAAATAGGTCAATGATCAGCGCCTGAACATAAAATCCTAAAGGCGGGTAGGCAAAAGGAATCCCGTTTGCTGTGTAAAAGGGAATATTTTTCGGTAGCGCATAACCATTCTTGATGATTTGCAACGAGAACTCATAAAAAAGACCGCCCAGCCGAAAGGGCGCATCGGCGGGAATGCGGGCAAGGTGCTGCAAGCGGAAGTAGATTCCAAGCAGAATGGGGATGAGGGGGAGGGACTTTTTGAGTTTTTTCATTAGGGTCTAAGATTATCGCTTCAGCGCTCGATAGCGTTTTTCATCAGGGCTTTGAGCGTCAGATTAGGGCTTTCTTTTTTCTCTTGCGCAATTAAGCGAATGACTTTATCTGTATCGCCTAAGGTTCTGCGGAGTAGGTCGCTGTATAGAGATTGAATTTCGGCATCTTTGTCAACTTTGATTGCCTGCCGTAAGGCTTTTCGCACCCACGTTTCGATATCCATATCCGTACTTGTGTTCGGCATGGGTTCCGGAGAATGGTGTTTCAGGACGTTGTAAATTTCAACCGATGCTGATTCGCGCAGTTCACCTTCGCTTTCGTCAGTGTCGTAAATGTCCACCAGGCGAGACGCATTTCGGATTAGTTCTACATAGCTATTAAGGGTTTCGCGAATCACCTTTTTGCGTAGTGAACTCGGGGCGTACATGATTTTTCCGGCTTGCATGGGCACTTGTCGAATTAGGCGTAGACGCTCTTCTTTATTGGCGTTTTTTTCGACTTTGTCGAGAGCTTCTTTTGACCCATTCTTACGATTTTCTTTTGTGATCGCTTTTGCTTCTTCGTTTTTCTCTGCAATCGTTTCGTGGGGGACAACCCATGTCCCTGCGCCAAGCCAATGCAGGGTAACGCCTTTTTGACGGTTGTTGGCTGAGAATTCATCTGCAAATTGGCTAAGCAGAGGGTTGGCTTCGTAGCGCGGCGTGAAGTCTGGGACTTGAAATTTTTTGCCACTTAGATCGATGACATCAGTGGGGTTGGCTATGCGGTCGAGGGTGTCTTTTTCGCGTTTATAGGCTTTGGCGCGTTCTTCCAACGCCTTTTTTTCCGGTGCGCCAACCGCTGTCAGGAATTCGCTTAACGAACGTTCAGCGACGAAGTTGCCCAATGCTCCTTTAACGATACCCGGCATCGGGTCCACGGGCGAAATCGTACAACCTCCTGCTAATATTTTTGAAACAGTGCAGCTTGCACTGTAGAAAAAGCTGGGAATCGCTGCTTTGTGGAAAGGATAAATTGCTTTTTTTTCTTCTTCAGATGGATTGCCACGCCAAATGCTGTAGACCATCCGAACATCTTTGGCGATAACGGGGATGCCTTCACGTGTGCGTGCGTTGACGTCAATCGGGGCTAAGGCTTCATTGCGTAAATTTTTCGCGTAGCGGTAGCGTTCAAATCCACCCAGAACTTTGTTGCCGCTAGGCAGCTTTTTCTGTGTGAATAGCTTCTTCTTGAGCTTATCAAAGTATTTTTGCAGGGTGTTTTTTTTCGGCGGCGGTTTATAGGTTGGTCCGATTACATGTGGACGTCCATTCGGTTTTTCAAAGAGTACGGCGCTACAAAAATCGACATTGACCACACCCGGACCGCCAATGCGCACGATTGGCGAGTTTTGGTCTTTCTCTGTTATTTTGCCTTCGACGACAGAGATGGTGTTGTATTCACTCGCAAATGCAGCTTGCCAGATAAATTTGGCGGCAATTTCAGGGTCTTCTAATTCGTAAATATCAACAAGATAATCTACGGCTCTCTGATACGCAAGCACAAAAGGAAGCAGGATGATGGGGATGATTAAAATAATCCAGGGATCGAAGATTGCGCGCAGAATTGTGGCAAACAGACTTTCTATAATGCTGATATTAAGAGTTGTATTCCCGATAGCTACTTGAAAAATGTTCTGGATGGTGTCACCCAGTTTTTGTGAGACACCGGTGCCGTAGAGCATTAAAATGGTGAGTATGCCCCAAATGACGATAAAGAGAGCTTGCAGGATTCTTTTTCTGGACAGAGCACCTTTTATGTCCAGCACGAAGAGGTAGTTGAAGAGAGAGCCAATCAATTTTTTTCGATTAGCGTCGAATGCAGCTTGTGTTTCTTTGAGTGAACACGGAGTGCGATTATCCAAGTGGTTCCCCTTCTCGGTTGATCCATGATAGCAAATCGGTGATTTTCTGAATGTCTTCTTCTGCTTCTTTGTGCAAAGGCGGGTTGTGGATAATTTCACTGCGGGTTGCACGCAGTAAAACTTGGAGGGCGTGCTCCTGTGAGCGTGGCTTTTCTTTTGCGATTGCTTTACTAAGCGCGTTTGCATAATCGCGCAGCGCTTTTTCTTTGCCGCGTGTTTTGTAGACTTGGATTTGATCTTCTATGATGCTTCTCTCAGCTTTCGCGTTTTTGAGCCAGGTATTTGACCAACTGGAGATTAGGTTGTCTTCGAGTGCTTTATCAAATCGCAGGTTGTTTACGCTGACGCTTAAAACGCGGATGCCATGCTCCTTGAGAAATTGATATTCGGGGCTAGGTCTAATTGCGGGCGGCATGCTCAATTTTCCGTACCGATCCAAGCGTATGTAATAGGGTTTTTTGAGGCGGTCAGCCATGAAGCGTGTAATGCTTTTGAGCGCAGTTTCTTTTGTTGGGGACTCCCTTTTTGTTTCCACAGGGGCTTCGATTGGCTCTTCCTCTGCTCGCATGGGAGGGGATATGCGTTCATCAATCGTGCTAAGCCAGTTTTCTAGCTTTTGATTTAGCCATTGTAGGATGTCGCATTGTAAGCCTTTGATCCCATAGCTGTATTCCGGCGGGGCTTGCGGCATTTCTGGTGCTTGCGGTGGAGTATTGCCGCTTTCGTTGTCCAAACCAATCTTGATGATTTCTTGTTCAGCCTTAAAGAGTTCTTCAAAGCGAAATTTTGCCAAATACTCACGCCAAAGATCAGCCGCCAGATTAATGGGAAGCTGATTCCAATATAATGTCTGATCGCTTTCTTTGTGATTAATGGTGGTATGCCAAATAGCTTTGCGAACGGGTTCTTCTGCATAACCAAAGCGCGAGCCGTCTTGGTCTTTTTGGGCTGGATCGGCATCGATTTTGAAGATGATCGTAATATTAGGCACGATTTCGACAGCATCGCGTGTCAAACCGCTGGTTTCATAGCGGCGGCGCTGTCTGGCTTTGTATTCTGAATCCCCTTCACTGTCTTCTTGTGGGCTAAAAGGATCTTCTTCGCCTCGCGGACCGGCGGTGTCTTTTAGGGTTTGCAAGGGCACGGGGGCGCCGGCGATGGTTTCCCCTTTTTCGGTGAAGAGCACGCCCGGACCGGCAGCTTTGGTGTATTGGTTGTTTTTGCGGATGACGACTGCGCTGGCTGAATCTAGCACGATTACCCCGGCACCGCTTTTTTGGCTTTCACCTTCTTTGCCGACCAATTTCCCATCTTCTATGAAAAGTGCAGCCCCCGTGCTTTTTTTGATTAATCTTTCATAGATTTTTTTTCTTTCGGCATTGGAGCGTACCGGTAAGATGAATTGAGCAAAAAAGTAATACCAAAATGAGCGTACAAGCAGGAAGAGTAGGATTTGGAAAAAAATGAAGAGAACCAGCGAGCTTGTGGAAAAGTTTTTTACCCCGGCAAACCAAAACGCGACGCCGTAAATAGCCAGACAAGCGGTTATCCAGAAGCCGCTCTTGAGCTTTTGTTTTTCCCATAGTGCGAACAAGAAAAAAGCCAAAATTAGATGAGTACCTAGACGAGCGTAGGTGATTTGTGGCTCTTGTAGATACGCGCCCGAAGACCACATAGCCGCGAAGTAAATCCCGCCTAGAAGTATGCCCCAAATTGCCGAGCTTAAGTCTTGCTTATTCGTTCCGACTCTTTCACCCATATAGCAAAAATTATATCATTGGGTGTCGCTCTTTTTGATTAGAGATGCTAGAATTGACCCATGTCCTTCTGTACCGAATTTCACTGCCACACCATTCATTCTAAAGACTCCCTCGTCCGCCCCGCGGACTTGGTTGTTGCTTGCCGCAAAAAGGGGATTGAGCGCGTCATCATCAGCGACCATAACACAATTCAGGGGGCGCTTGAAGCGCGCTCGATTGACCCTGAACGTGTCATTATTGGCGAAGAGATTATGACCACGCAGGGCGAAATTTTGGCGGCTTTTGTGCAGGAGGAAATTCCCGCCGGATTGACGCCGCAGGAGACTATTCGCCGCCTAAAAGAACAGGATGCCTTCATTAGTATCTCGCATCCTTTCGACTTTACGCGCAGCGGACACTGGC
Source organism: Anaerolineales bacterium (assembly GCA_024763295.1). Classification (GTDB taxonomy): domain Bacteria; phylum Chloroflexota; class Anaerolineae; order Anaerolineales; family Villigracilaceae; genus Desulfolinea. The sequence continues at coordinate 2,223 of JANTFU010000079.1, read as the reverse complement.
TCGAAGCCGACTTGCTTGAAATCCTGCCATTGGTGGATGCCATTGAGACTTTCAACGCGCGCTGCCTCTTGCCGCGCATGAATCATCAAGCTGCTGTGTTTGCCCAAGATAACGGCATTCCGTCCACGGTGGGGTCTGACGCGCACACAGTTTGGGAACTGGGCAGAGCTACGTTGACGCTACCCAACTTCAATTCCGCGAGCGATTTGCGGACGGTTATCCGTCAGGGCATCCCAAATATCCGTAGCACAGGCATCCACGCACGGCTGGCATCTCGCTACGCGGTTCTATCCAAGAAGCTATGGAAGAAATCATGAGCTTGCTTCGCCGCAAGAGCGTGCTTCTCGCAAAGGTACTCCTGATCTTCTTGTTTTTGCCGCAGATTGTTCATGCTCATCCGGCGGATATGTATTTTCACACACACACCGTCAACATCTCAGCACAGGGCGTGCAGATTTTGTGGGAACTGGTGCCGGGTCCAATGATCACGCATGTCGTTTGGCACGATGCCGATACGAACGGGGATGATTTGGTTTCGGACGCCGAGGCGCTGGCGTGGGTGACGCCGATTTTCAAGAGTTTCTCGGCGGAATTGGACGGAACGCCCCTGGATTTGCGCTTGGTCGGCGTGCAATGGGCGGATGACCTGCCCTCGCTGCGGACGGGTGACTCGCCGATTGTGATCGAGTTATGGGGAAATTGGGCCGGCTTGGACGCGGCTGCCGGACATGATTTGCTTTTGCGAAACGATTTTAATGCTGCTAACAGCCTGAGTTGGTACACATTGAATGCGGATGGCGTCGGGCTGAGTGATCCGCAACAGGACAACGGCTTGTTAAGCGTGCATTTTGGCGCGCAAGGTGCCGCGACGTGGGAGAGTGGCATGCCCTCCATCCCGCCGGTGGTCGAAGCGTTGGGCTTGGGAGATGCCGCCGAAGAAGCCGTTCAGCAGGCGGAGAATAAACAAGGCATTTTGGCGATTTTGGAAGGTTTTTTGCGTACGCCGCAGCTCTCGCCTTTGCTCTTTTTGGCAGCTTTAGCGATTGCGCTGATTTTGGGCGCTTTACATGCCCTCAGTCCTGGGCACGGAAAGACGATTGTGGCGGCGTATTTGGTGGGATCACAGGGCAAAGCCTATCATGCGGTTGTCTTGGGCGCGATTGTGACGCTTACACATACCGGCTCGGTTTTTCTGCTGGGCTTGGCGACACTTTCGCTTTCGCAGTACATTATGCCCACGCAACTTTTTCCGATTCTGGAGTTGGTTTCGGGCTTGTTAATTGTCATCTTGGGCGTGGTTTTGCTGATTCCACGCTTGAAAGTTTGGTTGGCAGAGCGGCGGCGTTTGCGCGCGCCTGCGGTCGCTAAAAAAGTTCAGCAAAGCGAAAAAAGTACACGCCTGACCATTCAGCAGGAAATTAAAGAATCAGGACCCGAACACAGCCATAATCCCGAAGATTTCGGTGCCATCCCTATCCCGACTGGTGTGGCGGAATTGCGTGCTAATCCACTTGAAGGGATTAGTTGGCGCTCGTTGATTGCCTTGGGCATCAGCGGCGGGCTGGTTCCTTGCCCTGATGCGATTGCGATTTTATTGATCGCCATCACAATTAACAAAATTGTCTTTGGGTTGACGCTGATTATTTCCTTCAGCATCGGTTTGGCAATCGTTTTAATTGCTATCGGGATCGTGATGGTGCAGTCCAAACAGATTTTTGTGCGCTTGCAGTGGTTTAGCCGCGCATCGTTTATCGTGCCCGTCATCAGTTCGCTGGTCGTTTTGGGCTTAGGGATTGCGTTGAGTATTACCGCTGTGAACAAAATCCCTGCTGACTATGCTTTCTTCGGCAAGCCGGCAACCTTCTCCCTAAAAGACGCCTCGGTTGTTTATCTCGCAGTGGACGAGGACTATCATAAGCAGCTTTATCTCATCCCGGCAAGTGGGGGTGACGTCCAGCAAATCACAAATGGTGATGTTAGTGTCTGGAATTACACGGTTTCCCCCGACCACGCGCGTATTATCTTCTCCGTGCCAGATGGCAAGCGCGGTTCCGATCTCTGGTATTGGGATGCGAGTCTCGCTGAAGCGGAAATCATGCTCAACTGCCCGGAAGCATCTTGCTCCGATGCGCTTTGGGCACCCAACAGAAACCAAATTCTTTACAGTCGGCTTGACTTCGAGTCAGAGCAAGCCTACCTCGGCATCCCTTCAATGTGGTGGCT